>JALYHX010000031.1 GCA_030776305.1 Myxococcota bacterium | reverse complement strand
CACCGACTCGTCGAGGATCACAAGGACGTTACGTGCGCGAGCGGGCCGGCGAAGAAGCGAGGGAAGCGCGTCAGGAGAGCGCTCCGCGGGCAATGCGCGAAGCTCGACCATGACGTCCTCGTGGGTGAGCGTCGACCTGGCCAAAGCCCCGACCGCGGAGAGCCACAAGACGTCCGGAGTCGTTCCGTTGTCCCATCCTGCGTCTGGTCTTGCGAATGCGCCCGCAGCGAGGAGGGCAGCCACGGCGAGGGGGAGCCCTATTCGGCCCGCCAAGCGGCGTGGCGGCGCGATCCGGCGCGATCCGACGACAGCCAGGAGTGCAACCACGACAGGCGCGATCAAGAGCGCGAAGACGCGAGCGCGATCGCCAATTCGTTGCTGGGCAAGACAAGGGAGGAGTGAGTTCCCCATGACCGCCGTACGCCAGTTGAGGTAGGAACGATATCGCGCCCACGTCGTCAGCTGCGTGCCCGTCGCGAGGAGGGCGAACGCCGCGAGCGCGACCCGGGCGATCCATCGCGAACGCGATCTTCTGCCTGCGGCGGAGAGGACGAGGCCTGACCAGGCAACCCCACCGACGCTCGCGCACGCCACATACCACAGCCACGCCTCACGGCTGTACGCGCGGAGTTGCGACGGGCGCAGCGCGACATCCATCGTGACAACCGCCAGCGCTGGCGACAGCACGAGAACGCGTGCGAGCGCCCTTCTAGCCCCAATCCGACAATAAACGGCGAGCAGAAGGGCGGCAGAGCGCTTGAAACAGGACGTGGCGCGGAGAATTTCTAACCGGAGCATCGTCACTCTATGTGAGGATTCGATAAATCGAGCACGCGCTCGATTTCGAGCGCTATTGGCGCTCTTGTGCAGCGTCCGCTCAGTTCGCCGCCCCGAGATCCACCACCGTCATCCCTCGCGCTCGGTACTCGACGCGACGCATCGCCGTGAGCTTCTCGATTGCATCCTCGGCGTCGAGCTGCAGCACCGCCTCGCCTTGAAGATAATGACCGGCCTTGTCGAGGTGCGATCGCCAGTGGGCTCGATTGTAAAATTCGCTCGGTTCGTTGAAATCGACCCAGACGAGATACTGAACACCATTCGCCTTCAGGTATTCGCCAAGCGCTTCGGGCCCCTTGTGGGCGGGCCAACCGGGGGCCGGGCCCATGCCGCCGAGCACGTCCAACGCGAAGATCCGGTTTCGTTTGAAATCGAAGCGGAAGCCTTCGAAGACGGCGGTGGCGATCGTGGCCCCGGCCGGAACGTGCGATTGAATGTCACGATAGTAGGCCGTCTGCGATTCGAAGGACTCGCATTCGGACCTTGGCTCATTGACGGCGTGGTACGCGTTCCGGAAGTAGGCGTCGAACGTCGCGCGCATGTCCTCGCGGCTCGCGGCAAGGTGCATCCCGAGGGCCGCCGCCACGAGTGCCGCGCGCAAGCCGCTCCGGCCGGAGGAGGCGGCGATGACCAGGGAAGCGCCGGCGACGACCGAGAAGTAATAGCGAGCCACGTTCCAGGGCCCGAAGGCCATGGCATGGTGGCAGAACACGGCGAGGCCGACGAGGCAGCCGATCGAAAGGGCGGTCACGTCATTTCGAGCGCGACCCGTCGACGGAACGAGCCCCGCCACGACGAAGGGAATGAAAAGCGCAATCGGTTTGCCGTAAAAGAGGTGCGCAACCAACTCGGTGCCCTCTTGCCCCCAGTTGCCAGGCGAGACGAGCAGCGTCCAACCAGGTGTCACGTGGCTGTGGCCGAACGGGTAGAAGAAGGTTCCCGAACTCTCTTTTTGCAAGATGGCCCAGGGAAGCAACGCGATCACGAACGTTCCGGCGAGCAGCCCGCCGGCGGAGAGTACCGACCGCCCCACATCCCGCGTCCACGGCCGTCGCGATCCCAGGACGAAATCCGAGGCCACTACGAGACCGACGAAAAGCAGCACGGCGGGCGCGTTCGAGATCCGGAGCAAGATGCAAACGAGGGCGAGCGCCGCCAGCGCGACGAGGCGCGGGGTCTGCATCGGCCACATCGGCCAATCCGGCTCGGATCCGAGCCGAACGCGGACGGTGCGAAAGAGCGTCAGTATGGCCACGATGCCGGAGACTTCGCTGTTTGTGTTCACCCGGACGTCTTGAAGACTGAAAAGAACGAGCAGGGCGAGGCCGAGCGGCACGGCTTGCCAACCCTTGAAACCCGCCCCTCGGACCAGACCGACGAGAAGCCCGACCTCCATCACGATGCCGAGGCCTGCATCGACCACGTGGAGGTAATAGATTGAAGCGACGGATACGAATGTGGCGTGAAGGTACGTCTGCCCGCCGAACATGGAGACGCGTCGCGCCATGTACGGCTCCAGGAGCGACCCGCTCTGCGAGAGCTTCTCGGCGAGCATGAAATAAAATGGGGGATCGTCCGAAGGCTGGAACGCATGATTCCCGAGGAAAGCGAGGAACGTGAGGAGCGCCGCCCCGTAGGCGCCGACGACCAACGCAAACAGCCCCGATTCGCCGACAAGGTGCACGGCGTGCCGGCGAAGCCGGTCGCTCGAAGGTAGTCCGCGCCACCCAAGGACGGCGGCGACAAATAGGGCCGCGATCCCAAGCCCGACCTGGGAGATCAGCACCGGCCGCACGGCGATGTGCGCTAGACAGAGAAAACCTCCGGTCAAGACGAAGAGCGCCATCCCCCACCCCGCGCGCAGGCCCCAGTCCATCCGCGCTCGAGGAGCGAGCCAGGCGGCGGCCACCGAGCCCCAGCCGATGAAGGATGCCAGCATTGCCGCGCTCCACAGCACCGCCTTAGCCACTGGCGCCATCGGGATCGCCGCGACGCCGGCAACGGCAGCCGCCGCCATCGCGACGGCGACGCCGACGCGAACACGCTTGGACCAGAGGATGCCGAACGCCTCGCCCACGATGGTCGGGCGCATCATAGTCAAATGAGCGAAGGAGGCTGGTGTCTTTCGCCCGATCTCTTCGCGATCGCGTCGTCGGGCTCGCTCAAAATACGGAAGTATTCCTCGCTCGCCCTCCTAGCGCTCGCTCGATCTCGGACGAAATACACCAACCTCCTTC
>JALYHX010000030.1 GCA_030776305.1 Myxococcota bacterium | reverse complement strand
GAGTTCTTGGCTTCGCCATGGCGCGGCGCGTCCTTGCCGGCGATCATTTGCGCATACACGTACGGCTCCAGTCGATGGATCTCGCTCATCTCTTCGAGGTAAGCCGGCGCGATTTTCTTCCAATAGTCGAACGCGCGGTCGCCGCGGCCCATCATCGTCTCGGCGATCACGATCCATGGATTGTTGTGACAGAAGATGCCCGCGTTCTCCTTGTAGCCCGGAGGGTACGTCGAGATTTCGCCGAGCTCGACGTGGTAGCGCGTGTACGGCGGGTGATTGAGGACGATGCCGTACTTCGTATCGAGAAACTCCTTCGTCGAATCGAGCGCCGCCCTTGCCTGCCCCGTGTCTTTGCCGATTCCCGCCATGACACAGAACCCCTGCGGCTCGATGAAGATCTTTCCTTCGTCGCAGTCTTTGCTCCCTACCTTCTTGCCGAAAAAGTCGTACGCGCGCAAAAACCACGCGCCGTCCCATCCATGCTTCAGAACGGCCGTCTCCATCTTCGCACGTTCGGCGCGGGCGAGCTTCGCCTCGGCGGCTTCTCCCATCCGCTCGGCCAGGAGCGCGTAGTCCGGCGCGACGCCGACGAACATCCCGGCGATGAAGATCGACTCGGCGGTGCGGCCGGTGCGGTTGCCGGTCGTCTGGAACGACTCGTCGGGTGTCTCCGAGAAACAATTGAGGTTGAGACAGTCGTTCCAGTCCGCGCGACCGATGAGCGGCAACCCATGCGGTCCGAGGTTCTTCAGGACGTGATGAAACGACCGCTTCAGATGATCGAAGAGTGTCGCGGTGTCCTTCGGGTCGTTGTCGAATGGAACTCGCTGCTTCAGGATCTCGAAGTCGCCCGTTTCTTTGATGTACGCGGCGACGCCGAAGATGAGCCAGAGCGGATCGTCGTTGAATCCGCTGCCGATGTCGTTGTTTCCGCGCTTGGTGAGGGGCTGGTACTGGTGATACGCGCTTCCGTCGGCGAGCTGGGTCGACGCGATGTCGATGATGCGCTCTCGGGCGCGCGCCGGGACCAGGTGGACGCACCCGAGCAGATCCTGATTCGAGTCGCGAAAGCCCATGCCGCGGCCGATGCCCGTCTCGAAGTACGAGGCCGATCTCGACATGTTGAAGGTCACCATGCACTGGTAGGGATTCCAGATGTTCGCCATGCGGTTCAGCTTTTCGTCCGCGGATTCGACCTGGAAGTTCGAGAGACACTGCGTCCAATGGTTCCCGAGCTTCGTCAACGCCGCTTGCACTTGTGCGGGCGACGAGAGCTGCTCGATGAGGGCGCGCGCTCGCGTCTTGTTCACGATCCCGGGTTTCTCCCATTTCTCGGCGACCGGGTTCTCGACGTAGCCGAGGACGAAGACGAATGTCTTCTCCTCGCCAGGGTCGAGCGCGACGTCGACACGATGCGAAGCGATCGGTTGCCACCCGCTGGCGACGGAGTTGCCTGATTCGCCTTTGGCGACGACTTGGGGTTCGTGCATCCCGTTGTAGAGGCCCATGAACGTTTCGCGATCCGTGTCGAAGCCCTGGATCGGCGTGTTCACGTGATAAAAGGCGAAGTGGTCGCGACGTTCTCGATATTCCGTCTTGTGATAAATCGTACTGTCGACGATTTCCACCTCGCCGGTGCTGAAGTTGCGCTGATAATTCGTCATATCGTCGTAGGCATTCCACAGACAAAACTCGATGTACGAAAATAGCTTTGCCTTCTTCGGCGTGCTTCCGGTGTTCTTGACGACGACCCGGTGAACCTCCGCGGTGTGGCCGAGCGGCACGAGAAACGTCTCCACGACGCGAAGACCCGCTCTTTCACCCGTGATCTGCGTGTACCCGAGGCCATGGCGGCACTCGAAAAAATCCAGCTCTCGCTTGACCGGCATGTACGACGGCGACCAGTACTCGTCGCCGTCGTAAATATAGAAATATCGACCGCCGACGTCCGTCGGGACGTTGTTGTAGCGATACCGGGTCAATCGCCGCAAACGCGCGTCCCGATAGAAGCAGTACCCGCCCGCCTGATGGGAGATGAGGCCGAAGAAGTTCTCGTTTCCCAGATAGTTGATCCAGGGATAGGGGGTCCGCGGGGTCGTGATGACGTATTCGCGTCGGGCATCGTCGAAATGGCCAAATCTCATGGGCTCGGGCCTCCGAGCTTGGCTGTTAGCTCAAATGCGCCAGGATTTACAGCGTATGACCTCCATGCGCCTGGACGGAGGGGCGCCGGTTCGCTACGCCGCTGCTCTCATGCCCAGTCGAGCAACGTTTCCCAAAGGCTTTGTCTGGGGGTCGGCAACGTCGTCCTACCAGATCGAGGGCGGCGCGAACGAAGACGGACGCGGCGAATCCATCTGGGATCGGTTCGCGAAGACCCCATCGAACATCTTGGACGGAAGCAGCGGCGACGTCGCGTGCGATCATTACCATCGCTTTCGAGACGACATCGCGCTCATGAGTCGGCTCAAGCACGCCGCATACCGTTTTTCGATTGCTTGGCCGCGTATCTTTCCTACCGGACGCGCGCCGCTCAACGAGCGAGGGATCGATTTTTACTCGCGCCTCGTCGACGGGCTCCTCGAGAAAGGGATCACCCCGTACGCCACGGTCTTTCACTGGGACTTGCCCCAGCCCCTACAAGACCAAGGCGGATGGCCGACCCGCGCCACGGCGGAGGCGTTCGGCGAATACGTCGACGTCGTGACGCGCCGCCTCGGCGACCGCGTCAAGCACTGGATCACGCACAACGAGCCGTGGTGCTCGAGCTTCGTCTCGTATCAGAAGGGCGTCCATGCTCCAGGCATTCGCGACTGGACGGCGGCGGTCGCCGCAAGCCATCACCTCCTTCTGTCGCACGGCCTCAGCGTTCCGATCGTGCGCCGAAACAGCCCCGGCGCCGAGGTCGGGATCACCCTCAATCTGTCTCCGTCAATCCCGGCGTCGAAGAGCGCGGCGGACTACGACGACGCGCGTCGCTACGACGGATACATGAACCGCTGGTTTCTCGACCCCATCTTTCGAGGCGTGTACCCCGCCGATATCGTCGCCGACTACGCCGAGCGCGGTCAGCTGCCGCGCGACTGGTCGTCGCTCGTCCGCGCAGGCGACATGCGCCAGATTGCCGTGGCCACCGACTTCATCGGCATCAACTATTACAACCGATACGTCGCGCGCAGCGACGCCCTTCCCGAAGCAGAGAACGCGCCGCGCAGGGTCTTCGTTGCCCCGGAGAAAGAGCACACCGCGATCGGCTGGGAAGTGTACCCGCAGGGGATGTTCGAAGTGCTGATGCGCGTGCACCTCGAGTATCGCCCGGACAAGATCTATGTCACAGAGAACGGCGCGAGCTATGCCGATGGCCCCGACGACCAGCAGGCTGCGGAAGGTCGGGCGGGGAAAACGCGAATCGCCGACGCAAAGCGCGTGCGATTTTTCCGCGACCATCTCTTGGCCGCTCGCCGCGCCATCGATGCCGGCGTACCGCTCGCGGGCTATTTCGCGTGGTCGCTCATGGACAACTACGAGTGGAACCACGGCTACACGCAGCGCTTCGGCCTTTGCTGGGTGGACTACAAGACCCAAGAGCGTATGCCGAAAGACTCCGCTCTTTGGTACCAAGATGTGATCGAGGAAAACTCGGTTCCAACCGAATAGCGCGAGCGCACGATTCCTCGGGTGCGGTCGGTGTGCCCGATTTACGAGCCGTGGCGAACGCTGGCGCCGCGCATCGACTGGTGTAATGTTCCGCACGTAACGGGGACGGAGGGGGGGACGCGGCGATGGGGGCCAATGGTGACGTGCGTGGTGCCAATCCGTGCGTAGCGTGCGACGCGGCCGACGCCGTCCTCATTTTCGCGGATTCGTTGAAAAGTCGTCCGGATCGACCTGGCCTTGCGTGGAGACCGGTGTATGCTTCTTACTTGCCCCATTGTACACGGGCGGCTTTTGACAGCAGGGCAATCAATGCAAGCACGTGGCGCTGCCGAGCCGCTGGGTTCGGAGCCGATCAGAGGCGCTGTGACGACAACCACTGACCCGGTTGTCGATCGAGCACAGGCGCGGGTGGGGACCACGCTGCGCCACAAGTGGCGTTTGGATGTGCTCCTCGGCGTCGGCGGAATGGCCGCCGTCTATGCGGCCACGCACCGCAACGGCAGCCGCGTCGCCGTGAAAATTCTTCATACAGAAATGTCGACGAATACGTTCGTGCGCGAGCGGTTCCTCTGGGAGGGATACGTCGCGAACGCAGTCGCACACGACGGTGCCGTCAAGGTCATCGACGACGACACCGCGGAAGACGGGTCGCTTTTTCTGGTCACCGAGCTGCTCGACGGCGAGACGCTCGAAGAGCGGCGCGTCCGCCTGGGCGGTCAGATGCCCCAAAACGAGGTGCTCCTCGCGACGGATCAGCTGCTGGACGTCCTCATCGCGGCCCACGCCAACGGGATCATTCACCGCGACCTCAAGCCCGAGAACGTCTTTCTTACCCGGACAGGCCAAATCAAAGTGCTCGACTTCGGGATCGCGCGGCTCCGCGAGCTGTCGACCTCCAAGACTCTCTCGGAGAACGGGGCGATGGTCGGAACGCCCGCGTACATGGCGCCCGAGCACGCTCGCGGCCTGTCCGACGAGGTCGACGAGCGCAGCGACCTGTGGGCCTGCGGCGCGACGCTGTTCACGCTGCTCTCCGGTCGTCCCGTGCACGAGGGACGCGGCACCGACGAACAACTCGCCAACGCGACGACGAAACCCGCAAAGCCTCTCTGGTCGGTCGCGCCGGACGTCAGCGCGCCGGTCGCGAGCCTCGTCGATCGCGCGCTCGAGTTCTCGAAGGACCAGCGGTGGCCGAGCGCCGTCCGGATGCAAGAGGCACTGCGCGAAGCCTACGAGCACCTCTACGGCCATCCGATCACGGCGGCGCCCAAGATGACGCTCGGGATGGAGGTCGCCGACCGAACGCAGTCGCAGATTCCCGGACCGGGTCCCGCTCCCGATCGAAGGGGGCCGACCACCACCTCGCGGCCCGTGGCGTCGTCGGATAGGCCGTCCCGGCAGTCGCTGTCGCCGCGGGCCAAGAGAGCCGTCGCCGTCGCCGGTGCGACCCTTGTCGTGGTCGTCGTCGGAAT
>JALYHX010000029.1 GCA_030776305.1 Myxococcota bacterium | reverse complement strand
GGCAACGTGTCGGCCTTCGCTCCGACATGGAAGCCGCCGACCGGTGCGCACCAAGGCCAGTGCACGCCGGCGCTGATTGCCGATTTTTATCAGAGCTGTCTCGCCGACAGCGGCGCCCAGACCTGCGCCGCCTTCGGGTCCACGGCCGATGCCCCTCATCGGGCATGCGGCGGGTGCTTGTGGAGCAACTTCGCAGATTCGGCGTGGGGGCCGGTCGTGCGCAGTCCCAATGTCGTCGAGACCAACGCAGGCGGGTGCATCGCGCTGCTCGACCCGAACGCGCTCGATTGCGCAAAGGCAGTGCAAGCCGCGGCTCAATGCGACCACGCGGCGTGCGACCCCGTCTGCAACGGGGCAAACGCCACCGCGTTCGACGACTGGATCCAGTGCACGACGACCGCGAACGGGTGTGGCTGCAAGTCCTGGTATGCGGCCAGCGATTGCATCAAGAGTATCGCGGCCGACGCGGGTCCCGCGGCGCGGTGCCTCGTGGGTCAAACGTTCCAGGACTTTTTCGAGGTCACGGCCGCTGTGTTCTGCGGAACCTAGGGCCGGTACGTGTGGACCCCTCAACGCTGGAGCTCCACGAGTCCCGGCAGCTCGTGGGCGCGCTGCCTCAGGCGCGGCTTGGGGCGTACGGCCACGCCCAGGCGGGCAGCGGCAAGGAGCGCCACGTCGAACGCGTTGTCGCCGAAGGCGGCATACACCGTGCGCGCAGGGCCGATGTGCTCAACAAGGCGTACGACCTTGCCCTCCGCAAACGGGATCGGACGCTCGACGTCCGCCAGCATGACGTCGCCCTCGAACCGTGGGCACGCGGCAACTATGCTCTGCTCGTTCAAGCCGACATGCACGGCTGCCTCGATGATGGCATCGATTGGCGATGCGCTCACGACGATCGTGTCGATGCGGGCCGCGCGGACACGGTCGAGGAGGTCCAGCACTTCACCTTGCAGGCGCGAGGTGATCCCGGCGCCTGACACCACGTCGCTCGCGAACGCGCGCACCTCACTTCGCGTCCAGCCAGCGAAGCACCATGTCATCAGCTCGCACATGCGCTCCTCGGGGAACCTTCCGTCGAGGTAGGCATCATAAATCCGTCGCGCGACGTCCGACCCCGTGCCGGCATCGGATAGGCCGTGCTCGCGCGCTTCGCGCCGCATGCCTTCGAGCGCGGGAGCCTCCACCCTGCCGCGTTTCAAAAACGCATGAAACACGTCGTCCCCGACATCGCCGCTCCAGAGCGTTCCATCCCCGTCCATCGCGACGACGCCCCCCGGCTGCGCACGCGCGAAGGATTCGATCTGTGCCCAGACCCGATCGCGGCTCCACAGCTCCACTTGGCGAGCATAACGGATCGCACGACCACCGGCTTGACGTAGGCTGCCGCCGAGACCAAAGAGCGCTTCGAAAGGATGGAGAGACGATGCGGATGAGGATCGCTGCAGGTGGCGTCGGACTTCTTTTGACGACGTCGCTCTCGTTGACCGCGGCAACGGCCGGTGCGCAGGAGGCGACGCCCTCATCGCCTCCAGTCCCCCAGGGACCCGTGGCGCCGATGGTCGAACGCGCCGCACCCGTCGCCGTTCCGACCGACCTCGTTCGCGCGCAGCCGGGAGGGCTGACCTCCGAGCAAGCGGGGATGCGCGCCGGCGCTACGAGCTGGAGCGCCAAAGCTTCGATGGAGGCGGTACGCGGCGCGGCGGCACGCGTCGACGAAGCGTGGGCGTCCTTTCTCCCGCGGCTCTCGGGGCTCGGCAGATACACGCGGTTGAGCCCCCTGACGCCGCCCAGCCTCGGAACACTCGTCGGGAGCACCCAAAACCTCGCGCCCGGGGACCGTCCTTCAGTGGACTCGCTCATCGCGATTCCGCTCACTTTCCCGGTCGTGCTCGACAACTGGTTGTTCCAAGCAACTCTCACGGTTCCCGTCAGCGACTATTTTTTCCGCATCGACCAGACGTACACGGCGGCAACTCGATCGGAAGACGCGGCACGGTGGGACGTCGTCGCTGCCCGGGCGTCGTCCTCCGCGAACGGCCAAATTGCCTATTACACATGGCTGCGCGCGCGCGGTGGGGTGATCGTAGCCGTGCAAGCGCTCAATGACCAAAAGACGCATTTGCGCGACTCACGCAACCAATTCACGGTGGGCAACGCATCCAAGGCAGACGTCATGCGTGCCGAGACAGCCGTCGCATCCGCGGAGCTTGCGCTCGAGCGAGCGAAGAACCTCGCGGATCTTTCGGAGAAGCAGGTGCGCGTCGCAATCCATGCGCGGGACGAGGAGGTCATTGCCCCCGGAGAGGACCTCGAGGCGCCCCCCATACCCGTGCAAGGAAGCGTGAAACAGATGACGGCCGAGGCGCTCACTGCGCGACCGGAAGTGAAGAGCGCGGACGCGAACGCCGCTTCGGCGCGTGAGCAAACCGCCGCCGGCAGGGCGGGCCGATACCCTTCGCTCAGCGCGTTCGCAGACGGGATCGTCGCCAACCCGAACTCGCGCATATTCCCGCAAACCGCGAAGTGGTTTCCGACATGGGACGTGGGCGCACAGGTGACCTGGTCACCGAATGACGTGCTGGTCGCCAACGGTTCTGTCGCCGACCTCGAATCGCGCGCCGCGGCGATCGAGGCGAATCGGAACAATGTGCGGGACGGCATTGAAGTCGAAGTGACGCAATATTGGCAGGCAGTGCGCGAAGCAGACTTCGCCATCGAGTCGAGCACGCGCGAGCTCGCGAGCGCCGAGGAGGCGTACCGTGTTGCGGGAGAGCTGTTCAACAACGGGCGGGGTACGTCCACGACGTTGACGGACGCGGAGACGGACCTGACGCGCGCGCGTCTCGATTTGCTGAACGCGAAATCAGACGCTCGGATCGCGCGCATTCGCCTTCAGCACGCCCTCGGTCGGGACGCACGGTCGCCGTAGAACGAGCATCGGTGCCAGCCTCGGGCCCCGAATCACTCTCCTTCGTTGTCGATGTAGATTCGATTGGTTGCGGACATCCCGTACACCTTGGTGAAGATGCCATTGCCGTCGATGTCGCCGTCCGCCTCGACGAGATACCAAGGAGGCGTCATCGCGTTGACGTTCAGGGCCTGGCCGTTGGCGGTAATTGCGGCGAACGCGGGAGCCTGCGCCGGCGTGGTGTTCGCCTGGAGTGAGTAACCGAAGTACACGGGGCCGCTGGGCCGGACGTTGAGCGCCAACCACGTTGCGGTCCCACTGCAGACGCCGCATGGGCCGCCCCACTCCGTCTTGAATTTGCCCGGGGTGGCGGCCGGATAGTCGCTCCCGGGACCGATGCCGTTCGACACGCTGAGATAGCCGCCGTTCTCCGCACGGAACGACTCCTCGGCGGTGCGAATGTTGGCCACCATGTCCTGGGCCTCATTCACGTACGCCGTGTGCACCCAGCGGCGATACCCCGCGACCGCGAGCAGGGCGAGCACGCCGACGATGGCGACGACGATCATCGCCTCGATCAGGGTGAATGCGCGCGATCGGCAGCGTATCCCCATCACTTCACAGTAGCGCAGCAAAGCGGGTCCCACTACTCTGACCGCGATCGATTGGCCAATGATCGCGCCGGCGCGCCGCACGCCGCGCGCCCCCCGAACCCCCCGCGACCGCCGACGGATGCTGCGCTACATTCGATGGACCCCATGGACCTTCCTTCGGACGACGCGCTTCGCTGGATCGTGCGCGCGTATGCGCGTTTCCGCGCGGCGCATGGCAACGCAATCGGCGAACCGGTGCTCGTTCATCCGACGGGGGAATTCTTCCCGGACGAGTTTCACCGCGATGCCGAAAGCGTTGCGCGTCTCCTGCGCCGCATCATGACATATGCGCCGATCGCGGAGGACGTGTGCGTCGGGCTCGAATTTCTCTCGCCAGAGGAACAGCCACCGGGTGGATGCGGATCCAGCGCGTGTGGGTCGAGTGTCGCGTCAGGACCGCGGTCGGGATCGATCGATGAGGTCGACGGCGGGTACCGCGTCTTCGTCGCTGCCGCCGACGTGTCTCATCCCGAGGTCTTGACGGCGTCGCTCGTGCGCAGTGTCGGCGCGATCGTGCTCTCCGAAGCGGGAGCCGAGGTCGGCCATGTCTCCGCGCCGACTGCCGAGATCGCGGCGGCAGCGTGCGGATTTGGCAAGCTGCTCGCGATCGGAGCCGCCGTGTGGGGCAAATCATGCGGCGGCCTTCGCCTGGCCTGCGGGACCGCGCTGTCCGTCGAGGAGACGACGCTCACGCTCGCGTTGTTCGTCGCGACGCATAGTTTGAAGCCGTCGGAGGCGCGCGCAAATCTGCAGGCAACTCAGCGCGAGGCATTCGACCAGGCGATCGCCTGGGTGGAATCGAATCCATTGCTTGTCGAGTCATTGCGTGATCGCCCGGCCCGGCTCGAGGGTGGAGCTTTCGACATCGAGCCGGTACGCGGCCTCTTGGGCCGGTGGCTGCATAGGCGCAAGATCGACCAAGAATTGCTCGCCAGGCCGGTTTCGCCTCCGCGGTCGAGCGAGCAGAAGCGCCGTTTCGAGGAGGCGCGCGCTCTCGTCGACGAGGCGTTGGGCGACGATTGACCCGGGCGATGCCAGCGCATCGATGCCCCGGGGCCCACCACTATCGCTTTTTCCCCAACAAACTCGCCCGCATCACGGCGCCATCGTCCCCGAATCGATCGGCGATTCGGGTTGTGACCTCCTCGAGTCTCCGCCGACGCTCCCCCTGAATGTCGGGGAATAGCGTGGGATCCGGTCGACCTTCGACGATTCCGCAGACACTGACGCCCGTCAGCCGCACGCGCCTGCGTTCGAGCGGGATGGGTGAGAGCAGTTGGACGGCGGCGCGGTGGATGGCGTCGGTGTCTTGCACCGCCTCGGGGAGGGTCGCGCGACGGGTTCGGAGAGTGAAGTCGGCATATTTGATCTTGACTGCCACCGTGCGCGCCCCGAGCCCTGACCGCACGAGCCGCCGGGCGACCCGGCCCGCGTGGTGCAGCAACGTGCGGGCGATGGCCTCCCGGCCCACCAGGTCCTCGTCGTACGTCTGCTCGGCACCGATGGACCGCGCGAGCGCATCGGACACGACGTCGCGGTCGTCCTCACCGAAGGCAAGCTTGGCCACTTTCGCGCCCCAGGATCCGAGTACCCCTTCGAGGACAGCCTCGCCCGCACGCGCAAGGTCGCCGATCGTGTGGTAGCCGAGCGCGCGCATCCTTGGCGCCGTCTTCGGCCCGACGCCCCACATCCGCTCCACCGGCAGCGGCCCGAGAAATGCGGCGACCTCCCCCTCCGGGACGACGACGATGCCGTCGGGCTTGCGGAGATCGCTTGCAACCTTCGCCGCGAACTTGCAAGGCGCGACCCCAGCGGACGCCGTGAGGCCGAGTTCTCGGAGCACGTCTCCCTTGATCGCGCGTGCGATCGCTTCGCCATCGCCGAAGAGGGCGCGGCTCGCGGTCACGTCGAGAAACGCCTCGTCGAGCGAGAGCGGCTCGACGAGCGGAGTGTAGCGTCGGAAGATCGCGAACGTTTGATCGCTTGCCTCATCGTAACGGTCCGGTCGGGGTGGCACGACGATGGCCTGGGGCGCGCGCCGCAGCGCCTCGGCCATCGGCATCGCCGAGTGCACGCCGAACGGCCGTACTTCGTACGATGCGGCGAGGACGACGCCTCGCCGAGACCCGCCTCCGACGATGACGGGCTTGCCGCGAAGCGATGGGTCGTCGCGCTGCTCGACCGATGCGTAAAAAGCATCCATGTCGACATGCAGGATCGTCTTCATGGGCGCGGTCTCGCGACTCTGATATTAGGCGTCGAGCCGGAGAAGAGATACCAAATGCCCGAGGAAGGAATCGAGACGCAAGAGCTCAAGGAGAGGCTCGAGCAAGCGCAGGAGCAAGCGGAGGATGGGCGTGCCGTCGCGCCGTGGATCATGTGGCTTTCGTTGTCGACCGCGATCATCGCAGTCCTTGCTGCGATCGCCGCTCTCGAATCAGGCTCGTATGCCAACGATGCCATCGTCGAGAAGAACGATGCTGTTCTGCATCAGTCGAAGGCCGACGATGCGTGGGGTTACTACCAGGGCAAGGGGGTCGAGGCGGTCATGTACGCCACCCAAGCGGAGGCGGCATCCCGACCGGAGCTCTCAGCCCGGTGGCGCGCCGAGGGCGAGCGGGAGAAGACCGAGCGCGCCGAGATTCGGCGAAGAGCCGAAGAGGAGGAGAAACGGGTGGCGGAAATGAACGAACGATCCGCCCATAGCCTCCACGTGCACCATCAATTCGCGAAGAGCGTGACCATTTTTCAGGTCGCGATCGCCCTTTCCGCGATTGCCGCGCTGACTCGGCGAAGGCCCATGTGGTGGGTGAGCCTGGGCCTGGGTGTCGTGGGGACGGCGTACTTCGTGATGGGTATGATTCCTCACTAGAGAACTCGCGGAACTCCGTCCGCGTTCACACCTCCCGTGCGATGCGCCGTGCCGATCGCGCGTGCAGCGCAACGACCGCGCGGTGGCTTGCGAATGCGAAGAGAGGAGCGACGAGGACGTCTACGGTGTAAT
>JALYHX010000028.1 GCA_030776305.1 Myxococcota bacterium | reverse complement strand
CGGGAACGATCCCGGCGAAGGATTACGACGCATTCGTCTCGGTAGCTCATGCGGCCGACGACGGCTTCCTTGCAAGCACGCGGGTAGCCATGCCGTAAGGGCGACTGCAAGTCCGCGAACACCGTGTCCGACTCACCGTCTCCTAGTAACCTGACCGGCCCATGATCCAGCGTCTCGTCGACTTCGCGCTGAAAATGCCATTCATCGTGCTGGCGACCGCGATCGTCCTCGTGATCGGCGGTCTCACCGCATATTCGAATCTCGACATCGAGGCGTACCCCAATCCGGTTCCGCCGCTCGTCGAGGTGATCACGCAGCCGGACGGATGGAGCTCCGAAGAAGTCGAGCGGTACGTGACTATTCCCCTGGAGATTGGCCTCGCCGGGATGCCCGGGCTCGATCACACACGCTCGCAGTCGCTGTTCGGGCTGAGTGACGTCAAGTGTTACTTCGATTGGGCCACCGAGTACGGCAAGGCGCGGCAGGAGGTCATCAATCGGATCCAGTTCGTCCAGCTCGCCAACGGACTGCAGGCGCAACTCTCCCCCTGGAACGCGATCGGGGAGGTGTTCCGGTACACCGTGCACGGCCGGGGCTACACCCTGCGAGACTTGAAGACCGCCGAAGACTGGATCCTCGAACGGCAGTTCAAGCAGGTACGCGGCGTCATCGATGTGGTCAGTTTCGGCGGCGAGACGAAGCAGTATCACCTGGAAGTCGACCCCTTCCGGCTGCGCGGGCAGGGTATGCAGCTGTCGCAGCTGATTGGGGCCATTCAGTCCGCGAACACGAACGTCGGCGGCCAGCGGCTGGTGATGGGAGAGCAGGCTTACACCGTTCGTGGCATCGGTCTTCTGCGTGACCTGCACGATATCGAGAACGTCGTCGTCACCGAGCAAAAAGGCGTCCCCACACGGGTCAAGGATATCGGAAACGTAGACATAGGCTTCGCACCTCGACTCGGCATCGTCGGCCATGACCAGGATCCGGACGTCGTCCAGGGCGTGGTCCTGATGCGCTATGGCGGCCAAACGGGTCCCGCGCTCGAGGGCATCCATGCACGTATCGACTACATCCGAAAGAACCACATCCTGCCGCCCGGCATGGACATCATCCCGTATTACGATCGGGGGAATCTCGTAAAACTCACGACACACACGGTGTTGGAGAACCTCATTATCGGGATGTTGCTGGTCTCGGTCGTCCTTTTCCTCTTTCTTGGCCATGCGCGCGCGGCGCTCATCACGGCCTTCAACATCCCTCTGGCGCTCCTGGTCGCCTTCTGTGGAATGGTGAGCACGGGCACCCCAGCGAACCTCATTTCCCTCGGGGCAATCGACTTCGGAATCGTCGTCGACTCCACCGTCATCATGATGGAGAACATCTTCCGACATCTCGGCTCGCACGGCAGGGGCACGATGACCGAGCGCATCCTCTCGGCCTCGCGCGAGGTGGCCGGCCCGATGACATTCTCGACGCTCATCATCGGCATCGCGTTTCTGCCACTTTTCACGATGACAGGGGTCGCGGGAGTCATTTTTTCTCCGATGGCGATGACGTATGCGTTCGCAATCGGTGGCGCGATCCTTCTCGCGCTCACGCTGACCCCGGTCCTCGCGAGCAAACTCATTCCCGCCCAGTTGAACGAGAAAGAGCCCCTCGTCATGCGCGCGGCGCACGTGATCTATCGACCGCTCTTCAACGTCGCGCTGCGCGCGCCCCGGCGAACACTGTTCATCGCGCTCATCCCCGTCGCAATCGGCGTTTTCTCCTTCCGGTACCTGGGTGGCGAGTTCATGCCGCACCTCGAGGAAGGAAACTTCTGGATCCGCGCGACGCTTCCGATGTCGATTTCGCTCGAGCAATCATCGCATTATGTCGGGCGTATGCGTGCGATCCTGCTGGGTTGCCCACCCGACGAAACGGTCGTGTGCGACAACGCGAACCGCAAGCATCCCGAAGTCCTCACCGTGGTCTCGCAGCTCGGCCGACCGGACGACGGAACCGACGTGGCCGGGTTTCAGAATGTCGAAATCTTCGCGCCTCTCAGGCCGTTCGACGAGTGGCCACGCGGCTTGACCAAGGAGATCCTCACCGAGGACCTGTCCCGCGAGCTCAGCGCGGCTTTCCCTGGCGCGGTGTTCAATTTCTCGCAGATGATCAGCGACAACGTCGAAGAAGCCGTTTCGGGCGTGAAGGGGGAAAACTCTGTCAAGGTCTTTGGCGGCGATCTCGCGCAAAACGAGAACAATGCCCAGGCGATCGTCGACGTGATGGCCACCGTTCCAGGGATCAAGGACCTTGGAATGTTCAGCTCCATGGGCCAACCGGGCATCGTCATCACTCCCGACCGTGTCGCCTGTGCCCGTTATGGCCTCAACACGGGTGACGTCGAAGCCGTGGTGCAGGCGTCGATTGGCGGCCAGGCGGTCACACAGGTGTTCGAGGGAGAGAAGCGCTTCGACTTGACGGTGCGTTGGCTCGAGCAGTACCGAAACTCGCTCGAGTCCATTCGCGAGATCACCGTTTCCAACTCGCTTGGCGTGCAAGTGCCGCTGGGCCAGATCGCGAAGATCACCGTCAACGAGGGGCCGAGTAACATCTATCGCGAAGACGGACAGCGCTACTCGCCCGTAAAGTTCAGCGTTCGGGGGCGCGACCTCGAAAGCACGATCGCCGAGGCGCGCGCAAAGATCGCCGACAAAGTGCACCTACCGTACGACTCGCATCTCGAGTGGGCCGGCGAGATCAATCAGCTCAAGGAGGCAGAGGACCGGCTGAAGGTCATTCTGCCGGTCACGCTCCTGCTCATCGGCTTCCTGGTCTACAGCGCGACCAAGAGCTGGGTCGATTCGACGATCGTCTTCTTCAATATCCCAATCTCCAGCGCGGGTGGCATCCTCGCGCTGTTGATCACCGGTGTGCACTTTTCCGTGTCCGCTGCGATGGGATTCATATCGATTTTCGGCATCGCCGTGCAAGATGCGATCCTCGTCGTGACTTACTTTCAGCGCCTGCGAGAGGTTGAGGGAATGCCGATCCAAGAAGCCGCGCGGGAGGCCGCGGAAAAGCGGTTGCGCCCGTGCCTGATGACGACACTGGTGGCCATGATCGGCCTTTTTCCTGCCGCAGTGTCCACAGGTATCGGATCGCAGACCCAAAAGCCGCTCGCGATCGTGGTCATCGGCGGGTCATTCATCCTTGCGTTGGTCGCGCGGGCGGTCCAGCCGCCTCTACTCGTTCTCGCGCACACGTGGATAGAGAGCCGGCGCGGAATGCCTGCGGCCAAGTTACCGCCAGTAGATGCCTACCCGCAGAACGACGACGGGTCGCAATGATCCGAGACGGCAACCGCCCTAGAAGGTTGGTGTCTTTCGGCCGATCCCTTCGCGATGCTCGGTCTCGACCGAAATACGCCAACCTTCTGTAGGCGAGCGAGTCGGAGCGTTCTGCGGCCATCCAGGCGGTGCCGGGCGGGCCCCTCAGTCAGCCCTTGCACCCAAGCGGCCGACGCAGAGCGCGGCCAATCGTGCCAAGTTAACCGCAGCGGCCAGCAGCGCAAAATCGTGCCCGAAGCGCAACCGACCGCACATGCGAGCACGCCGGCCGCCGTGCTTGCGCCGCATCAGGTGCGCGATCTTGCGTTCGACCTTCGGTCGCGTGCCGCGATAGAGGGCGCGCCAGACCTGATCACGCTGTCGGTTGCGTGCGCGGTCGAGCACCAGCGGCTTCTACCTTCTCGACCAGTTCCGCCGTGCCGTACGAAGCCTCCCCGTAAACCTCAGCCTTCTGACCCTGTTTGGCTTCACCCGACGTCGCTTGCTCCTCGTTGGGCTTAGCCACTGAGGCATCGGTCGCAGCGGGCAACAGGTCCTTCAGCAGCGCCTCGGCCACCGGCGTTGCCAGCGGTCACTTCGGTCGTCGTGATGATCTCCGAATCGGGGTCCACCGCGATGTGACCCTTGTAGCCGTCGAAGCCACGTGAGGCGGTCTTGTGGCCGTGCCGAGCCTCGGGATCGACCGTAGAGATCACGCGGTCGGCGGCGACGCGCCGAGCGATGCGAAACACGCCATCCTCGCGCTTATCGAGGTCCTGGCCCAGCACCGTCGCGAGCAACGCGGCGGCCTGCTGCATCGGCTCGCTCAGCTCGCACCCATCCAGCAGCGCCAACTCGAGACGGCTACGCACTAACGCTCGACC
>JALYHX010000027.1 GCA_030776305.1 Myxococcota bacterium | reverse complement strand
CGAGAACGAAGAGGCCGTAGGGGGTTTGGAAGAAATCCGCGTCCAGATCACCCTCGACGTATTCGGCCGGCGGCCCCTCACCGGTCGAGTCCGGCGGCTCGCCAGGCATCGGGATCTTCCAGGGCGGGGTACAAGAGCGCGATGCGCATCGATGCTTCCGGCGACAGGCATCCTAGCCCTGCCCGGAGGACTCACAAAGCTATCCCCTGGAGGGGGAGTGTGGACGCGAAGCCGACAGGCTGGACCGCCCGCATCGAGGCATCGTCGCGACGCAAATCGTCGACCCGCAAGTCGGACAGTTGCCGAGGTCGATGTAGTCCCCATCGGGCCCATACTGCCTGCCGATGTGCTGCACG
The DNA here is from genome assembly GCA_030776305.1 of Myxococcota bacterium. GTDB lineage: Bacteria > Myxococcota_A > Polyangia > Polyangiales > Polyangiaceae > Palsa-1150. Next base: position 3,231 of record JALYHX010000027.1, on the reverse strand, counting down.
GCGTCTGGAGGGTGCTCCGCGCCACAGGAACAGCGGATCGCCTGCATGAGATGCCATACGGCCACTTCGTCATCGATCTTTAGCCCATTCGCGACCGAGCGGCGGGCCCGAGCTCGGAGGCGGCGTCGCATCGCTCATTGACGCCGGGCGCCACCTGATGGTAGCGCACGCCGCTCGCTCGTCGCCGACCGCACCTCAATGGCCCGCACCGTACGCTCCGGCTCCCCCGCTCGCCCCGCCACACGCACGCCCAGCGCAGCGAATTCTACCGCAAAATCGAACGGCAAGAGGCTCGCCAAGCCGTCGCCGCGCGTCGAGCCCCCGGCCGCCCCCCCGGCCCCTGCTCCCCGCCCGGCGTTTGTCTCGAGGCCGCCCCCGGGTCGACCCGGGCCACCCGGCGCCATTCCGGCCATCCCTCACGCGCCTTCGCCCATCTTCACGGTGGGCGACAAGGCGGTCCACCCAGCGCACGGCGTCGGCGAGGTCACGGCAATCGAACAGCGCGAGATCGGCGGCACGCGCGCCACCTTTTACATTTTGCGCATCCTCGACAACGGGATGAAGGTCATGGTGCCGACGAGCGCGGCCACCCAGGTTGGCCTGCGTGGAGTCATGACCGACAAGGAAGCGAGCAACATCATGGCCACGATGCGCGCTCGAGAGGTCGCCGTGGACGTGCAGCCGTGGAGCCGGCGTTTTCGCGTCTACACGGAAATGATCAAGAGCGGCTCGCCGATCGAGATTGCCAAGGTCCTTCGGGACATGAACCGCCTGAAGTTCGACAAAGACTTGTCCTTCGGCGAGCGGCGCCTACTCGATCAAGCGCGGGGCTTGCTTCTCAAAGAGCTCGCTCTTGCGAAAAAGAAGACCGAAGCCGAGATGGCCGAGGAAATCAGGGTAATCTTCAGCACCTGACGACGCATCAGAAGCAAAAGCGGCGTGGCTGAAGTGGCGACGTTGGTCGCGTTGCGCCTCAGAGAGGCACGACCGTAGAGCCCGACATCCGCCCGGTCGCCTTGCCGTAAGGCTTCACCGTCTGAGCGATCGGATGGAAGTTCGTCAGTCCCATCCCCAGGAAGCCCGAGAACGTGAAATAGAGGTCGTTGAGGTCGTACGCGCTCGCGTCGAAGTTGCGCCCTGGGGTCATGAAATTTTTGCCACCGGCGACGATGAGCGGCGCGCCCAAAGAAGGAGCGCTCGTGTGCTGGCCGTCGTCGACACAGAAGCCAGCCATGATGATGGTGTTGTCGAGAACAGCGCTGCCGCTCGGATCACTGACGGCCTTGAGCTTGTTGATCAAATCGACGACCACATAGAGATGCATACGGTCGCGCGTCATATTCGGGTCGAATCCGTAGGTGCCCGCCTCTCCGGAAATCGGGTTATGGTGCGAGATCGAATGATCGTATTGAACCGTGAGCGCAGCGCCGTTGTAATTGAGTGAGGCGGGATAGGCACCATTGTACGTCGTGTAGGTTCCCTCCGAACCGAACGAGATGCCCACCGAGCGGAAGAGATCACACTGAAAGCCCGTCGCAATGAGGGAATTGAACGCCATCATCCGCTCGAAGTACGCCATGCCCTTCAGGCCGTTCTGATTGGTCGTGGACGTGTTGACCGCAGGCATCGCCGGCGGCGTACAGCCGACGACCGTCATCTGCGCGCCAAGACTCTTTTTGAGGTCGCTGAGAGACGCGAGGTACGAATCGAGCCGTATACGATCGGCCTTGCCGAGCTGCGCGCGAAGACTCGTCGTCGCAGCGGTCGGGATATCGAGAATCTTGGGATTTCGGGTATAGTCCGACGGAGGAGCAGTTGTGGTACTACTTCCCGTCAGTCCTTTGAAATACGCGTTGTAAAATGAGATCGGATTGATTTCCGGCACGACCTTCTGCCCATCCTTGTGGGAGAGCTCGTACGCGTAGGCGACGCCGTCACCGCTGCCTTGCGCCGAGTTGGCGAGATAGATGTTCTTTCCGGTCGGCGTCGTCTTGGCGTACATGACATCGAAGGAGTCGCCTGAGATCCCCGACGCGTTCGAGGTGAGATTCGTCGGCGTCTGTCCGGTGAAGAAGCAGGGCTTCGAGCCACCGTGTCCGCCGGCGCCATTCTTGAGCGTCCTGTCCCGAGCCGACTGGGTAAGGGCTTTCAGGAGAGTGATGTCCCCGAGGTTTGCGGTAAACGGCTGAAGCGGGATCGGCGCATTGGCGGCGGTGAGGGGCCCGTCCGGCGCGCTGAACCACGTGGGCGTGTTCGAACGAGTAACGGTGCCGCTCGGAAAGTGGATCATCACCAAGCGGCGCGGATCCTTCACCGGGGCTGCGAGGGCCTCGCGCGCTCCGAGCGACTCAAGAAGCGGCAAGGCCAAAAACCCGCCCGAAGCGGCGAGAAGGTGGCGGCGAGCAATCTTGAAGTTCATGGCGCCTCTCCCGTCTGCTGCAAAAACTCCGCGGTCGAAACGATGCCCGATATCAGGTCGGAGAAATGACTCGCAGGCGTCACCGCCGACCGGGCGATCGCGCTCGCAACCGATTGATCCGCCGGCGCCGTCAGCTGCCTCGAAAGTGCGAGGTTCATGAATTGAAGTGCCACGCACGTCTTGGCGATCTCCGACGAGCCGAGCGCTTTGTACATGCTGGCCGAATCGCTGAAGGCGGTGCCCGCGCCAGGCAACGTGCCGCTCGCGTCGACGGGCGTTCGATCCGCGTACGCCGCGCGCCATTGACCGAAGGGGCCATAGTTCTCGGCGCCGAGTCCAACGGCGTCCATCGACACGTGACAGCCCGTGCACACCGGGTTGCTCAAGTGCGCGTTCAGTCGCTCACGGACCGTGGGGTTGGCCATGGAGGCCGCTGGCAAAGGCGGAACGTTGGGCGGCGGCGGGGGGGGATTGATGCACAACAGCTTGTTCGCAATCCAATGGCCGCGCTTGATCGGGTTCGTAAAGGTCGGGCTGCCACCGGCGGTATTGACCAACACCGACGCTTGCGAACCGATGCCCGTTCGAGTGCTGGCAACTGCCAGAAACGTCGCGATGTTCTGCCCCGTTGGAAAGGACAAGCCGTACCAGTCGGCGAGCGTCTTGTTGACGAAGGATTGCGTGCCGGTGAGGAGCGTGAGCGGTGAGCGATCATTGGTGATGATATCGGCGAGAAACGCGTCGGTCTCACCGACCATCGCGTCGCGCAGCGCATTGGTCTGGCCGAGTTGGCTCAAGTCGGTCCGCTCAAG
>JALYHX010000026.1 GCA_030776305.1 Myxococcota bacterium | reverse complement strand
AATACGTAGACGCCCAAGAAGGAGTCGACCATGCGCAAATTGGCAGTGCTGGGGACAGTCGTGGCGGGGATCCTGTCGTCCGGCGCGGTCGCGCGCGACGCGCGTGCATGCGGGGGTTGTTTTCACGAGCCACTGCCGCCCAGCCAAAGCGGGACGGTGGTGACCGACCACAGGATGATCTTCAGCATCTCTCCGCTGCAGACGAGCCTTTACGACCAAATCAAATACGCCGGAGCCCCGGCGTCTTTCGCCTGGGTGTTGCCTATACGGAGCGCCGTCACGGTCGGCCTGAGCTCCGACACGGTCTTCGCCGCACTCGAACAAGCGACGCAAACAGAAATCGTTGCGCCGCTCTTGCCTCCTTGCCCGGCATCCAACTGCCCGTGTCGTTCGCAATCGGCGGCAGGAGGGCCCAGCGCGGCTTCGGTGGACGCAGGTTCAGCCGTGACGATCATCAGCCAGCAGACGATCGGTCCGTACGCAACCGTCCAACTTCAATCCACCGACCCCAACGCACTCAATGCCTGGCTCACTGCCAATGGGTACTTGATCCCCCCCGACGTGCAGCCGATCATTACGGCGTACGTGCACGATGGGTTCGACTTCCTTGCGCTGAAGCTCGCACCGGGCCAGGGTATTCAAGCGATGCGTCCAGTACGCGTCACATCGCCGGGAGCAGGGCTTACTTTGCCGCTACGCATGGTCGCGGCGGGAACCGGGGCGATTGTGGGCATCACGCTATGGGTCGTCGCCGATGGCCGTTACGAGCCGCAGAATTTTCAGTACTACACGATTTCACCGTCGGAGCTCGTCTGGGACTGGTCGGTCGCCCGCAGCACGTACACGACTGTACGAACAAAAAAAGAGGCCGCATCCAACAACTGGGCGTGGCAAATCGAGAGCTCGCTGGCCATATCGCCGTATCAAATAGAGAACCCAGTGTTGAACTCGTTCAAAGATGACTACACCCCAGTCCCTGCGTCCGATGCCGGGGACGGTGGCGGGGGAAAGACCGTGAGCCAAGTCCGACAGGAGGACCTAGCCACGTTGTTTCCGGGTGGAGGCGCGCCAGTCCGGATCACCCGCATGCGGGCCGACCTTGCGCACGCAGCACTTTCCAATGACTTGGTGCTTAGGGCGTCGACCGACCAGAGCACGCTGTCGAACATCTACCAGGTAAACCAGTCGGCGAATGCGCCGGCCTGTCCGCCCCTCCCCAATTGCCCGTGTTCGGGAGGGTCGAGCGGATCGGGAGGACTGAGCACGTCGAGTGGATCCGGTGGATCGAGCGGACCCGGCGTCTCGAGCGGATCAGGCGGTGGCGGTTCGAGTGGATCGGGTGGATCTGGAGGAGGATCGCCGGGCGCGAGTTCGTCGAACGGCTCCTCAGGCACAGCCGGTGGCGGCGGTGTGTCCGGGGATGGGGGCGTGCCCGAAATTGGGCTCTCGGCGGGCGGCGGCTCTGGCTGCTCCGCGACCAGCGCGGGACCCCGAAACGGCGCAGTCGAACTCGCCGCTGCGGGGTTCTTCGGAATGGCGCTCCTGGTCGCGCGCCGCAAACGGTCCTCGGCCCGAACCACGGAGTCGAGAGACCGACGCGGTATCGACTCATCGCAAGCTTCGAAGTAGCGGCTTCATTCGCCGGAAACGCTCTCGCGAGTTGAGCGGAGGCTTGCTTTATTCCCTTTGAGGTCGAGCCCAATGTCGGGCACACCGTCGTTGCCTCGCGCGAGGTAGCCGTATCGCGCGAGGTTACCCATCACCCGTGCCACGTAGTCGCGCGTCTCGTCGAACGGGATGCGCTCGACGAACGTATCAAGCTGCATCCCCGGGGCCCGCGAAAGCCATCGCTCGACCGAGTCCGCGCCGCCATTGTACGCCGCGACGGCAAGCGGCACTTCGTCATGGAAACGATCCAGAAGCTTGCGCAAGAAACGAGCGGCGATGCGAATGGCGAACGGCGGACTCGTCAAACGAGCATCGTCGTGCACCAGCGAAAGCTCGTCCGCGATGGTGCGCGCAGTCTCGGGAAGAAGCTGCATCAGTCCTACCGCGTGCGCCGGGGAGACAGCGTAAGTGTCAAAGGCGCTTTCCTGGCGCATCACCGCCCAAATCAGGCCCGCCGAGAGCGACTCGCCCGCCTCCGCCGCGGCCACGTCTGATGAATACGGCGATGGGAACGCGCATTCCCACGCCCATCGGGTGTTGGCCTCGGGCGCGGTCGCAAATAACGTGGACGGCAAGGTCTGCGCAATTTGATAGCGTCGCCGCGCGCGGCCAAGCTGCCCGTACGCCGCGCAGAGTGCTTCCGAAGCCCGGGCTTCTGCACCGTGGATTATGGCACCTTCGCGGTCGCGGAGCGCCGTTTCTGCATCCTCATCGAGACCGAGGCGTTCGAGCAGATCCGACGGCGGTGGCATGATGACGTTCAGCGGTGCGATTGCGCTGTCAACGTTCAGTGGAGAGCCGAAGGCCGGCGGGATCGGTGCGCCCGCCTGGGCAAGGCGAGCACGAGCGACGAGCGCGGGCCACGATAAGGGCCGCGATCGCGCAACGTCGGTCCAGAGTGCCACGGCGTGCGTCCGGTCGCCGTCGCGAAGCGCCGCGAGCGCAGCCATGTTCGCCATCCGCGCGCTTCCGACCGGATCCGCCTGTACGTCGTCGATGAGACGCTCGAATACGGCCCGCGCTCCTTTGGCATCGCCGCCGAGCAGTTTGCACAACCCCCCGTAGCGACGTGCGTCTCGGTCGTGCTCCCCCTTCGTATGGGAATGCAAATAGGCTTCGAAACCACCGGCACATCCAAGCCACTCCCCGTGGAGCATCCGCAAGTATGAAACGAAGAACGCCGCGTCGTCGGCCCATGTCGACTTCGGGAAACGTCGCTGCACATCTTCGTACGCGCGAATGGCCTCCTCGTCGCGGTCGGCACGCGAAAGCGCGCGCGCCGCATGGAACGCGTCCTCGGCTGCGTGAGGCCCTCCCGCACCCGCGCATTCCGCCAGCGTCCGTGCTGCCTCGCTCCACCGACCGCGAGCACGAAACAATGCGGTGCCACGCGCCCGCGCGCGCTCGAGCGCACTCACCTTGTCGCCTCCAGGAGCGTTTGCAGCGGAGTCAATGGCATGGAGAGCCTCATCGGTGCGTCCAGCATCAGCCAGTACACGTGCGCGCACGATGAATTCTTGCGCGCTTAGGGGATGCTTCGCGTCCAGCCTCGCGACGAGCGCGAGGCCGTCGACCGGTGCAACGTCCGATCCGGACGTAGCTAGCCAACGAGCGTCGCCTCGCTCCGTATCGCCAACCGAGTCCACTATCCGCACCCGCAGCGCCCGTGCCTCCGCCTCTTGAGCGCGCGTCCGCTTACTGCTCGCGAGCACGCGGTCGACGGCCAACCGGGCACGCCTCGGATCCTTGGCCCTTTCGAACGCGCGCGCAGCGTCCAGTTGCGGGGCCGGCGCCGCGCGTGCTGACAACCACTCGCCGGCATCGACGAACGATCCGACGGCCAGTTTCGCTTGGGCGCGCCAGTAACCAATGTCCTCGGCGAGGAGAGGCAGCGCGCTCTCGAGCCCGTCGAGCAAGGGCAGTGCTGCGGCCGCGTCCTCTCGAGCGAGCGCCACGCGGGCACGCAGGTAGCGGAGTTCGGGTCGGGACTTGTCGGCTTCCGAAAGGCCCTCGAG
>JALYHX010000025.1 GCA_030776305.1 Myxococcota bacterium | reverse complement strand
GCCCACCTCGTGCAGGCCGGTGAGCACTCCATCGACGACGCGGGGACGATAGGCCCCTGTGATGTGCAAGTCGGTCGTCCCCTCGCCGGCCACGATATCGCCATCGTGAATGGCCGCACAACCCTCGAGCGCGCGCACGACCGTCGTTCCCGCAGCGATTACACGACCTTTCTGGCCGTGCGTTCTCGCGATGGCGCGCGCGGTCTCTCTCGGCACGTCGAAACGCTCGGGAAAGGGCAACCGCGCGTCGATCTCCGGATCCCCAGTCGACGAGAGCCCCGCGGCGAGGGTGAGCGCAGCGACGTGCACTCCTCGGCGACGCAGCTCTGCCACGAGTGACCACTGCAGCGGCCGACTGGCGCTTGGCATTTCGACCGCCCACGGGCGGGACGCGAATGGCGTTTGCGCGTGCCAAACCTCGAGAGGGCGCGACAGATGCGCGTACTGTACGGGACGGCCGAAGCGATACAGTGCACACCATAGCGCAGCGTCACGGGCCGAGAACCTCACGACGATCAGCCGCGGCGCGCGCCGATCGACCTCTTCGACCGTCCCCACGAACCCGGGGCCGATCTGCACTTCGTCGCCGGGATGGATCTCTTGGGGCGGCGCACGGTCTTGCGTGCGCATCCGCCAATCGCCTTCTCCGAAGAGCACGGCGCGCCAACGGGATTCGCCCAGGTCCGCCGCCAAGCGCAGCTCGATACCGCGGCCGCCTGGATCGGTCGCCGAGAACGAAGCCGGGATCGTTGCCGCATCGTTCACGACGAGCAAATCCCCACGGAGCAGGCACCCTGGCAGATCGCGGATGTGTCCGTCACGCCATTCTCTCCGCTTCGGATCGACGACGAGCAATCGCTCGTCCAGGGGCTGATCGCGCGGCCACCGTGCCGGAATCAAGTTGAATGCTCCTGCCCCGTGGGCCGGGGGGTCGACGCTTCGACGTCCGCCCAGGCGGCCGCCTCGACACGCGATCCATTGGGCAACGCGTCGCCGCCGCGAATCAGCCGGAGAATCCGCGTCGCGACGACGCCCGGGTCCTGCAGCAGCCTGGTGTCTGCGTCAGGAACGGCGTCGGCGTGCATCCGCGTGTTCATTTCGCCTGGGTCGACAGTGACGACGCGCACGCCGGTCCCTTCGAGCTCGACGCCGAGGACGCGACCGAAATGATCGAGCGCCGCTTTCGACGCCCCGTATGCGCCCCAACCTGGGTAGGCATTCACGGACGCATCCGACGTGATGTTGACGACCAGGCCACGGCCGCGCAGCGCCATCGACGGGACGATCAGTTTGGTCAATCGCAGCGGGCCCATCACGTTGACTTCGAGGGCCCTCTCGAATGCCTCGCAATCGGTGTCGAGCAGCGTCCGCAAAGGAACGTGGCCGAGGGTGCTCGCATTGTGGACCAGGATTTCAATGGGGCCGACCATCGCCGCTGCAGTGGCGGCTATCGCGTGTGCTGCCCGCTTGTCGCCGACGTCTTGGGCGATTGCGTGCGCCTCGCCGCCCGCCCCGCGGATGAACTCGACGGTGCGGGCGAGGTCATCGGTTGTGCGCGCGACGAGGGCCAACCGCGCGCCGTCAGCCGCAAGTTGACGAGCCAGGGCGGCGCCCAGCCCGCGACTGGCGCCGGTGACGAGGGCGCCGACATTGCGTGTTTCCATATCGAGAGCATGAATCCGTCTCTCTTGATAGTTGGCACCCTTGCCAATGTATTGGCAGGACTCTAAGTCTTTGGCGTGGACTCCGACGTGGCCACCCGCCTCGCGAACAACGTCGCGCAATTGCGCGAGACGCGCGGGGTCACCCAAGAACAGATGGCGAAGCTCGCCGGAGTACCACGAGCCACCTGGGCCCACCTCGAGAGCGGCCACGCGAACCCGACCCTCACGGTTCTGAATCGCTGCGCCGCGGCACTTCAGGTGACCATCGAAGAGCTCATCCGCGCGCCGCGGTCCGTAGTGAAGCGCTACCCTGCTGCGGCCCTGCCCATACGCACACGCGGCATGGTGACCATTCGTAAGCTCTTGCCCGATCCCATCCCGGGCATGGAGATCGATCGGATGGAGCTGCCCCCAGGAG
>JALYHX010000024.1 GCA_030776305.1 Myxococcota bacterium | reverse complement strand
CGTCTGTGCGGATCGAGATGTACTTTTTGGTCCGCCCGTCCTCGCCAAGGAAGGGCGCGATGATGCTGTCGACCCAATACAGCGCCCCGTCCTTGGTCCGATTGCAGATTTCGCCGCGCCACGGCTGTCCGGCACCCACGGTGCGCCACATGTCGGTCCAGAAGGCGGCATCCTGCACTCCCGAGTTGACGACGCGATGGGTCTGCCCGAGCAACTCGTGCCTGCTGTAGCCCGAGATCTTGCAGAAGCCATCGTTGACGTCGAGGATCCGGCCTGCCCGGTCGGTCACCGAGACGATGGAATGCATATGGATGGTCTTCAGCAGGGCATCGTGCTCGCGCACGGCCTCTTCGGCCTGCTTGCGCGCGGTGTTGTCGGTACCGATCAGCAGGTAGCCGATGATGGCGTCCTGCGCATCGCGCAGCGCGGTCACGGAGACCACGGCGGGGAACCGGCTTCCGTCCTTTCGGAAGTAGGTCAACTCATAGATGTCCTCGATGCCACGCGAAGCCTTGAACACCAATGCTTCGAAGCCTGGCGCAATCGGGGTTGCAAACTCCACGCTCAACGCAGTGGCGCGCGCTATCACCTCCTGCGGATCGGAAATTTGGGCCGGGGTGATCTTGTCCATCACTTCGGCAGCTGCGTAGCCCAGCATGCGCTCGGCGCCGACGTTGAAGATCTGAATGACGCCCTTGGCATCGGTTGCGATACTCGAGAAATTCGCGCTGTTGAAAATCGCACTCTGCAGTGCGCCTGCCTTGAGCAGAGCCTCCTCCGCTTCCTTACGCGCGGTGTTGTCGGTGCCGATCAATAGATAGCCAATGATGGCGTCCTGCGCGTCACGCAGCGCCGTCACGGAGACTACCGCGGGGAAGCGGCTACCGTCCTTGCGGATATAGGTCAGCTCGTAGATGTCCTCGATGCCGCGGGAAGCCTTGAAGACCAATGCCTCGAAGCCCGGGGTGATTGCGGTTCCGAGCTCGATGCTCAGCGCTTTGGCGCGTGCGATCAGCTCGTAGGGATCGGAAATGTCGGCCGGCGTGATGTTGTTCATCACTTCGGCAGCCGTGTATCCGAGCATTCGCTCGGCGCCAACGTTGAAGATTTGGATTACGCCCTTGGCATCGGTAGCGATGCTCGAGAAGTTCGCGCTGTTGAAAATCGCACTCTGCAGGGCCCCCGCCTTGGCGAGTGCCTCTTCCGCCCGCCGGCGCGCGGTATTGTCCGTGCCTATCAACAGGTAGCCGATGATGGCGTCGTGCGCGTCACGCAGCGCGGTAACAGACACCACCGCAGGGAACCGGCTTCGATCCTTGCGGATGTAAGTCAGCTCATAAATGTCTTCAATCCCGCGCGAGGCCTTGAAAACGAGTGCCTCGAAGCCCGGCGTAATCGGAGTACCGAGTTCGACGCTCAGCGCCTTGGCGCGCGCGACGAGTTCTTGCGGATCAGAAATATCAGCGGGCGTGATCTTGTTCATCACATTGGCGGCGGCGTAGCCGAGCATTCGCTCCGCGCCGACATTGAAAATTTGAATGACGCCCTTCGCGTCGGTCGCGATGCACGAGAAGTTGGCGCTGTTGAAAATCGCACCTTGCAAGGCTCCCGTTTTCAGGAGCACCTCCGCGTGTCGGATGTCTACGGTGACATCCGCTGCGTCACCCTTGTGTCCGGAGGTAGAAACCATATTGTGGAGGGGGTCCTTCGCGGCACTTGGGGTGCGATGACTCGACAGAGGCCCGTGATTGTCCGAACGTCGGGCGACTGTTCGGAGCCGTTTCGAACCCCTCGAAGCGTGCGTCTCCGGAGCGTACGTTAAAAGAGGCGCCTCATTCAGACGTGCGGCTTTGCATCTGGCGAGCACGATCCGTGCCACGATCGCCTTTTGCGATGTTGGCTCTGGCTGCCCCATTGACGGGTGGGACGCGCGACGTGGAGCCGATTGGTTGGTTCCGATCGAGCAGCGCCGCGCGAACTCTGTCGTTTCCAGGCGCCCAATGTGTTTCTGGGCTGGCGCGGGTTGTGGGTCGTGCCGTCGCACAATTCGAGGCGGCGATTTGGAACTCAAACGCAAACTACCAGGCGCGCAGCTGCATCGTGAGAAATGCCAATGGCGGCGCCTCACGACGCCTTCTGGGGCGCGAAGTTCGGGATGCTGACGGATCCGCTCGGGTTCGGGTTTCACCTGTCCGGCGAAGAAGGCCTGACGCTCTTCCCCGCGCGACCTAGACGCGTCTTAGCCGAACGATCGGGATCTCGCGCGTCGTTTTCTTCTGGTATCCGGCGAAGTTCGGAGCCCTTTCGACGACCATCTTCCAGAGGCGGCCTCGCTCGGCTCCCGTGACGATTTCGGCGCGGGCTTCGTACGCGCGTTCGCCGATCTGCACGGCGACAGTGGGATTTGCGAGCAGGTTATTGTACCAGGCCGGGTGCTCGGGACTACCGCCGAAGGAAGCGATGACCAGAACGTCTCCTTGGTCCTCGAACGATCCCAATGGGACCGTTCGCTTCTTACCTGTCTTTCGGCCGGTCGTCGTGAGTAGTGCGACCGGCAAGGTGCCGATCCGACCGCCGATCCGGCCGCGGCTCAGTTGGTACAGACGAACATGCCCCGCTACGAACGCTTTCAGGAGCGATTTCTGGAGCGCGTTCATGGCGGCAGGCTATCAAGAATCCCGCATGCCGGGAACCAACGATTGACTGTTCGGGGCGGCGCCTCTCGGAGCCGACCATGCCGGAAGGCGATTGGCGCATGCATCATCGTAGGCTAGGAGTCGGGAGGTTGGTAAACACGATCCCGGCACCTCGGCTTCTGTAGACGCGGTTCAAATGAATCAACACAGGCGTGAGCGATTCGAGCGCGATCGCGTTGACCAGCGGCCCCGCATCGAGAGCTCGCAACCCGAGGTCGCCAATGAGACCCATCGTGGTGGTCATTGCGCGGGCGTCGTCCGAAGCAACCAGCACGTCGCAGTCGACCGGGTGGGACGGATCGGCGAGGTGCGCCGCACTCACGTGATGGAGAGCGGCCGCCACGGCGGTATCCGCGCCGAGGATGGCCTGAGCTTCGAGCGCCGCGGATTGTCCAGCGGGAAGCTGCACTCGGCTGACCTTCGGGGGTCGAAGCGGGACGGTGGTGTCGACGACCACTTTGCCCGCCCCCATAGGTTCTCGAATCGCGCGCAACGTCTCGCCATGGGCCTCATACGGCACGGCCAGCACGACGACGTCCACGGCACGCGCAGCTGCTGCGTAGTCCATTCCTTCGATCCGCCCCGGCTGCAGCGTGACGAGTGTGGCCGCGTGCGCCGCGGCCTTGCCAGCATCGCGCGACCCGATGAAGATCGCATGACCGGCACGTGCCCAGCGCACGGCGAGGGCGCTCCCCAATTTGCCAGTTCCGCCGACAATCGCGACTCGCATCGACTGCCTCCAAGGCAAGACCTACCATGATTGCGTGCGCGGCTCGTCTCGAGGTGTTTGCCGTGCCCGACGTACCGCTCGTCGGGCCTGGCGCCGACATGCCGGCGGTCGTGTCGCACGCGCTCGTCGCCGCCGGTATCGCCCTCGCCGACGGTGACGTGCTCGTCGTCACGTCCAAGGTCCTGTCGCGCGCAGAGGGCCGGTTCGTCGATCTGGCTCGGGTGCGACCTTCCGACCGAGCGATCGAACTGGCCAAAGCCGTCGGAAAGGACGCACGTGTCGTCGAGCTCATCTTGTGCGAATCGATTGCGGTTTCTCGCACCGCACCCGGGGTGCTCGTCGTTCGCCATCGGCTCGGCTTCGTCGTCGCCAATGCCGGCATCGACGCAAGCAATGCCGTGCCGCCTGGCGCTGAGGTCGGCAGTGGTCCTTGGGCTTTGCTTCTGCCGCAGGCGCCCGACGCGTCTGCGGCTGCGATCCGTGGACGGCTCGAACTCGAGTCGGGTGCCCGCATCGGCGTCGTCGTCAGTGACTCGTTTGGCCGTCCGTTCCGGCTCGGGACGGTCGGCACGGCGATTGGCGTGTCCGGTATGCCCCCACTATGGGATCGGCGCGGCGAGCCCGACCTCTTCGGGCGGGCCCTCGAGCAGACGGTTACAGCGCTCGGCGATCAGGTCGCAGCTGCGGCCGATCTCGTGGCTGGGCAGGCGGCGGAGGGGCGGCCCCTCGTGGTGGTGCGCGGTTTGAGCTTTGGTCCGTGCGAGCAGGGGGCGCGGACTCTGACGCGCACGCCCGAGGAAGACTTGTACGCATGAAGGTGGTCGCGCTCTCCGGAGGGGTAGGGGGAGCGCGCCTGCTCGATGGGCTCGCACACGTGCTACCGCCGGGAGCGCTCACCGCGATCGTCAACACCGGCGACGACTTCGTGCATCTCGGATTGTATGTCTCGCCCGATCTCGACACGGTCATGTATACGCTCGCCGGGCTTGCCGACGAAGCGCGCGGCTGGGGTCTCGCGGACGAAACATTTGGCGGGCTTGCGATGATGAGGCGGTACGGGGGGCCGGACTGGTTCGCCTTGGGCGACCGGGATATTGCCACCCACCTGATGCGGACCGAAGCACTGCGTACCGGCGTCCCGCTCTCGTCGATCACCGCTCGCTTGTCCCGTGCGCTGGGAATTCCGCATCCGATCTTGCCGATGACCGATGGACCCTGTCGCACCATGATCGAGACGACTTCCGAGGGCACTCTGGCGTTCCAGGAGTGGTTCGTCCATCGACGTGCCGAGCCCACGGCGCGCGCCGTTCGCTTCGAGGGGGAGAAAGCGCCTGCGGCCGGCGTCGTGGAAGCCATCGAGGCGTGCGACCTCGTCGTCTTCGGTCCGTCCAATCCGTACGTCTCGGTCGATCCGATCCTCGCGATCGACGGCGTCCGAGACGCGATTGCACGCAAGCCAAGCGTCGGGCTCAGCCCGATCGTGGGTGGAAAAGCCGTCAAAGGACCCCTCGCGACGATGATCCGGGACCTGACTGGCGAGGCTCCGTCAGCAGGGGCAGTCGCGCGACACTATCGAGGGCTCGTACGGGCGATGGTCGTCGAGCGGGGCGACGAAGCCACCGTGTCTGGAATCCCCGTCCGGGGCGCGTCGACGGTGATGCGTTCGCGCAGCGATCGTCGCGTTCTCGCTCTTGAAATTCTCGCGTTCGCCGCCGAGCTGACCCCATGAAGCAGCGGGTCTGGGCGATCGTTCCCGCCAAGTCCCTGGCACGGGGCAAATCGCGACTGAGCCCGGTGCTCGCGGATGAAGACCGCGTCCACTTTGCACGACAGTTGCTCGAGCACGTGCTCGGAGTCGTGCGCGATTGTCGCCTCGATGGGGTGCTCATCGCGACCGACGGGGACGACGTCGCCAAGATCGCGGCTTCCGGGGGCGCGTTTGTTTTGCGTGACCAAAGCGGCGAGTCGCTGGCCGCCCTCGTCGATCGGGCACTGGCCGACGTCGCGGGACGCGGCGCGCTCGCTGCGGTCGTGCTCATGGCGGACCTTCCACGACTCGAACCGCGCGATGTCGAAGCGCTCCTCGATGCTCTTGTGGATCGGGATATCGTCCTCGTGCGCGATCACGCGGGGCGACACACGAACGCGCTGGCCATTTCGCCACCGACCGCGATCCGAACCTGCTTCGGAAGTGACCAAAGCTTCGCCGATCATCGCGCCGCGGCGGGGGCGGCCGGTCTTCGCGTCGCCGTGCTGGACAACGACCGGATCGCGTTCGACGTCGACGGTCCGGCCGACCTCTATGCCTTCACGAGATCGCCACCGGGAGCCGAAACTTGAAGCGTCGGTCGTGGGTGAGCTTGTCGTAGCTACCGAAGAGCGCCTCAGGATCGTCGACTCGGTCGAGCGGTCCTTCTTCGTCCGGCGCAGGATCAGCCGAGAACGTCCGAACCGGCTCGTAGCGGGTGGTGCGCTGGACGGGGATCCGCCCCGCGTCGCGGATGACTCGCCTCAATGTAGCGGGCGGCTGGAGCTGGCCGTGCCTCGCGCCGGCGGACGTCGAAATGCTCTCGTTGATGAGCGTCCCTCCGAAGTCGTTGGCTCCACATGCGAGCAGCCACTGCGCTTGCCTCAATCCGTCTTTGACCCACGAAACTTGCAGGTTGCGAATCGTCGAACCGATCATGAGGCGCGCGATCGCATAGAGGCGAATGACGTCGTTGCCCGTGGGTCCAGACCGAAGATCCGGCAGCTGATGGCGCAACGTCATCGGCGCCTCTTCGTGCACGAAAGACAGCGGGACGAACTCGGTGAACCCTCCGCTGCGGCGCTGTATGGACCGCAAAAGGTCGAGGTGCCGCATGCGCTCGGTGTCCGTCTCGACGTGCCCGTACATCAAGGTCGACGTCGTCGGCAAACCGATCGCGTGGGCCGACGTGACGACGTCCACCCACTCGGCGGTGGTGATCCGACCAGGAGCGATCCGGGCCCGCACCCTGTCGTCGAGCACCTCGGCCGATGTGCCCGGCAGCGACCCGAGGCCGGCATCTTTCAGTTCGTGCAGGATGCGATCGATGGACCAGCCGCTCTGGATCGCGGCGTACTTGACCTCTTCGGGCGAGAAGGCGTGCACGTGCAGATCCGGCGCGGCGTTCTTGAGCGCAAGCACGAGCCCGATGTAGAGGGAGGCGTCGACACCGGGAGCGAGGCCTGCCTGGATGCACACCTCCGTGGCGCCCAGCGCCTTCGCCTCGAGCGCGCGTCGAACGATTTCATCCGTGGGTAAGAAGTACCCCTCTTCGCTTTTCCGCGTTCGCGAGAACGCACAAAAGCGACATGCCTTCACGCAAACGTTGGTGAAGTTGATGTTGCGGTTGACGACATACGCGACGTCGTCGCCGACCTGTTCGCGGCGCAGCGCGTCGGCGACCGCGACGAGGGCGTGAAGAGAGCAGCCGCGGGCACCGCAGAGGACGACCGCGTCGGCAACGGTGAGATCATGACCCTCGAGCGCCCGATCGAGCGCCCGTCTCACGTCGTCGTCCACGCCTCGGAAGATGTGCTCGGCAAACGTCATGGCCCGGCGCACGAGGCGAGGCGGGCATTCACCGCGCGGGTTGGCGCGCGCAGAGAAGGGTCGAGGAAGTCGTCGCGTTCCGCGAAGCGATCGTAAATCGATGCGCGCGGCCGCAACGTGAAGCCCGCGCGCGCGCACGCGTCGCCCAGCGCATCGATGTGTGGCCAAGGGTGGCGCGGGTTGATGTAGTCTGGCGTCACCGGTGAGATGCCACCGAAGTCGTTGAGACCCGCGGCGAGCATGCGCTCGGTCGCGCCGGGAGTCAGGTTGGGCGGCGCTTGCAGCGAGACGTCGTCATCCAGGATGAGCCGGGCAATGCCGATCGTAAGCATCACGTCGGCGTCCTGAGGCTCCGGCGCGTGCTCCATCGCAACGCCAGGTACCGCCCGAAAGGGCTGCACGATCACTTCTTGGATGTGGCGGTGGGCACGGTGAAGCGCGCGAATTGCCAGCAAGCTCTCGACGCGCTCGCGCAAGGTCTCGCCGATGCCGATGAGAATGCCGGTCGTGAACGGAACGCGCAGCCGGCCAGCGGCCTCGATCATGGCGAGTCGTCGATCGGGCCGTTTGTCGGGCGCGCGATGGTGCGGCATCCCCGGTTCGCACAGACGCGAGCTCGAAGACTCGAGCATCAACCCGAGGCTGACGTTCACTTCCCGCAAGCGCCGCATTTCGCCTTCGGTGAGCAGTCCCGCGTTCGTATGAGGCAAGAGTCCACCCGCCAGCGCGGCGCGGGCTCCCCACTCGAGGTAATCGACGGTTGTCGAGTGGCCGAGCGATTCGAGCGTCCGACGGTATGCGGAAAAGGCTTGCTCGGGCTTGTCCCCGAGGCAGAAGAGGGCTTCCGTGCAGCCGAGATCGCGGGCGCGTCCAATTTGGTGGACGACCTCCTCCGGGGTCATCGTCCACTCGCCAGCATCGCCCGGTGATCGGCGAAAGGAGCAGTAATCGCAGCGGTTTCGGCACAGATTCGTCAGAGGCAGGAACACCTTGGGCGAATAGGTGGAGATCCGCCCGAAAGCGCGATCACGCGATGCCCGAGCGGCTTCGAAGAGCGCTTCCGACACCGACGGAGCCGCTTCGATCAGTGCGCGTGCGTCGTCGTCTGCGAGCGGTTCGCCCATTGCCGCGCGCTTGATCGCCGGGAGCATTCGGCTCAACCCATCATCGAGACGGACGTCGGCTCAATTTCGTAAATGACGCGCGTTTCGGAGGCCGTGCGCATGGGATACTTGTCGACACCGAGGTACTTCTTCGCGAGCGCGTCGATATTTTCGTCCGCGCCTTTCTCGGTGCTTCGAACGACCTTGCCGCGCACCGCAAGGTGCGAATACGGA
>JALYHX010000023.1 GCA_030776305.1 Myxococcota bacterium | reverse complement strand
CGGTCGCTCCACAGACGGGCTGGCCGCCGCATGTCGGACGCTATCTCCTATACGGGGAAATTGCATCCGGCGGAATGGCGACAGTGCATTTCGGCCGCCTCCAGGGGGCGGCGGGATTTGCACGCTCGGTCGCCATCAAACGTCTGCATCCGCAATATGCGAAGGACGCGGACTTCGTCGGCATGTTTCTCGACGAAGCGCGCCTCGCGGCGCGGATCGCGCACCCGAACGTCGTTCCCACTCTGGATGTCGTCGCGCAGGGGGAAGATCTCCTCCTCGTCATGGAGTATGTGCGCGGTTCGGCTCTTTCGCGCCTTCTCCGTACGCTGACGCAAAAGGGAGAGCGCATGCCGCCGCGGATCGCTGCGGCCATCGCCGCAGGAGTCTTGCGCGGCCTTCACGCGGCGCACGAGGCCAAGAGCGAGACCGGTGAGGCGCTGGAGATCGTGCATCGCGATGTGTCGCCGCAGAACGTGCTCGTCGGAACCGACGGCATCCCGCGTGTACTCGACTTTGGCGTCGCGAAGGCTGCGGGGCGCGTTCAAACGACGCGTGAGGGTCAGCTCAAAGGAAAGCTCGCCTATATGGCGCCCGAGCAAATTACGACCGGCTCCGTCACCCGCAAAACGGATGTGTACGCGGCTGCCGTGGTGCTTTGGGAGATGTTGACCGGCCGGCGCCTCTTTCGAGCAGACAACGAGGCCAAGCTGTTGTCGTTGGTGCTCGACAGCGAGGTGCAGCTTCCAAGCGCGCTCGTGGAGGGACTGCCGGTAGGCTTTGATCGTGTTGTCGAGCGTGGTCTCGATCGCGATCCGGCGAAACGCTACGCGACAGCTCGCGAGATGGCGATCGAGGTCGAGGCGGTCGCGGGGATTGCAGCCCAGACCGAAGTCGGAGAGTGGGTCGAAATCATCGCCGCCGACGAGCTACGCGAGCGCGCGAATCGTATCGAAGAGATCGAGCGCACTCAGGGCTCCTCACCCAATGCGGTCTCTCACGCGTGGCCAATCCCAGGGCCGGCAAGCGGCGCAGGTCGTCGGGCCGACGAGCCGGCGACCGTTCAGCACCGACGTCGGAACGGCGCGCCGCGCGTCGAATCGCCGGAGCCAAGCGCGAAGCCGGCGCAAGCTGGGCATGTTTCGCAGGTCTCGCAAGTCTCTCAAGTTGCCGTGGCACATACCGAGCGGCCGCAGCGGTCGAAGAAGCGATCTGTCGGCCTTTTCGCTGCGGCGGTGCTCCTGTTCGGTGCGGTTGGCGTGACCCTGTTGGCATTGCGACCTTCGCACTCGAGGGCGGACTCATCGAACGCAGTCGCCGTGCCCAAAGCGGCGGCACGGGCAGCGGACGTACCCTCAGCTACCGCGCCGACCCAAGCATCCGCGCCGACGCCCCCTGCCGACCCGACCGCAACACATGCAAGTGGCACGGGCCCCGCGTCGCCGACGGCCGTGTCGCTGGACGACCTTCCGACCGCCGCTCTGAAGCCGGCGCCGCGGCCGTTACCCGCGGGCGGATATGTACCGCCTCCCCAGGGGTACATCCCTCCGGCGACGTATGGTCCACCACCCAAACGACCCGGTGTCGGCGCCGCGGGCGATTGCAATCCGCCGTATACGACCGACGCCAAGGGCCACATTCACTTCAAGCCGGCATGCGTCAATTGAGGCGACAGTCTCCTCTCCGATTCAGCGGTGGCGCAAAGTCGAAGAGCGCATGAGGCACCCGCGGCGCCGTTTGGCTTCATCCTTGGGGGTGTTCGCTCTGGCTGCGAGCGCGACTCAATCGTCGCAATCTCTCGCGGCCGAGCCTGCTTCCAAAGAAGTGTGTCTTGCGGCTGCCGACACTGGCCAGTCGTTGCGCGATGACGGTCAGTATTTGGGAGCGCGCGAGCAGTTCATTGCCTGCGGTCGGGAAGTCTGTCCCAAGCTCGTCCACGACCAGTGTGCCGAGTGGCTACGCCACATCGATGAGGCGATTCCGACGGTTGTCTTTGGCGCCAAAGACGACCGCGGCCAGCAAGTCGTTGACGCGCGCGTTCTCCTGGACGGCAAGCTTCTCATGGCCACTCTCGATGGCAAAGCGACGCCGCTAAATCCTGGCCCTCACGACATTCGCTTCGAACGCGAACCCAACAGTGTCGTCAATGTCCACGTCGTGCTGCGCGCTGGCGAAAAGAACCGCGAAGTGTCGGCGACGTTCCCTGCAGTCGATGAACAGGTCCAGGCGCCGCCGGCGCCGCAAGAGAGCGGGATCGCGCCTCCACCGGTGGCTGAAGAGCACCAAGAGCAAAAGCCGTCCCAGCCGTTGTGGAGCCCACACACCGTGACATCGGCATCACTCTTGGCTGCCGGAGCCGTTGCCGTTGGATTTGGCGTGTTCTTTGGTCTCCAGTCCCAAAGCGAGAATAGCCACGCGGCGACTCTTCGCATGCCGCTCGGGACCGGTGGGTGCTTGCGCACCGCGACGAACGCATGCCAGCAATTGAACGATACAGTCGATGCCCAGAACCGTGACGCCACGGTGAGTGCCGCGCTCTACGTCACGGGAGGGGTGCTCGCGGCGGCAGCGGTTGCTACATGGTTTCTCTGGCCCAAAGGGGAGAGCCATGCCAACACGACTTGGGTGACACCGATGGTGGGACCCGAACATGCAGGCATCGGCTTCGGCGGTGCGTTCTAATGGGCGGAGAGCGGCGCACCGCTCGTGCGTACGTCGCGGCGATCTCGGCCTGCGCGGCGTTGGTGCTGGTCGGGCAAAGCTGTGGCGTGATGACCTCGACAGACGACTGCACGGCAAGATCGACATGCACCGCCGAGGGCGGGACAGGCCAAGGAAACGAGACCGGAAGCCAAGACGACGGTGCCGAGGGCGCGGCCCCACCAGCGAGTGATGCCCTCGACGCGATGAGCTCATCGGACGATGCGACGACCGAGAGCTCTTCGCCCGGCGACGCGAGAGGTGACGCGCTCACGAACGGGGATGGGCCTCTCGGAGACGCGAATGCCACGAGCGAGGGCGGCATGATCCGCGACGCCGCGAATGGGGACGCAGCGGACGCCGTGGTTCGCGACGTCGCGGCCGAAGTCAGCCCCGCACTGGACGGCTGCACTCCGACCACGGCAACTGAGGATTGCATCAACGGGCTCGACGACGATTGTAACGGCTTGATCGATTGCGCCGAATCCATTTGTCAGGCCGCCGGCTATGCCTGCACGGCTGCGGCGCCCACCGGATGGTCCGGACCGGCGATACTCTGGACAGGAACGTTGGGCACGTCCGCGCCCGCTTGTCCGACGGGCTATCAGTCGGCGCTCGACGCGCATGCGGGCCCCACGGGCAGCCCGGATGCATGCACGTGTACGTGCGCCTCGTCGGGTGCGACTTGCTCAGCGAGCGGGACGTTTCATGCCGATCAGGTGTGCGCGAACCCAACGTGCGCGACGGTGACACCGGATTCGAGCGGCGCGTGCACCCCTGTGGTTCCGACCAGCAGCTGCGGAAGCGCTGGCTCCTACACGATGGGTTCATCGTTGCCGACCGCTTCGGGCGGCACCTGCACCCCGAGCGTGATGACGACCCCCGGTTCTGCGGCCAGTTGGACAACGTCAGCGCGCGTGTGCTCGTGGATGGGCCGTGTCGACAAGCCTGGCGGCTGTACCAACCCCGGCGAGCAGTGTTTGCTTGGGCCAATGCCAGGCTTTGGCCCCACAATGTGCATCTATCAAGGCGGGGACGTGAGTTGCCCTACAGCCTTCCCAAACAAGACCCTTCTTTATTCGGGCGAATCCGACTCGCGCCGCTGCGGAAGCTGCGGTTGCAGCACCCGCCCGGCCGGCGGAACCTGTACCGGGACCGTCACTCTTTATGGCGGGACGAGCGGCTGTACCGGCACCTCGGCAACCTACACGCTTGGTTCGTCATGCCAGGGTTACATGACGCTCTCTCCGACCCCCTCCTACGTGCAGGCCCATTACACCATGACGACCCCGGCCACGTGCTCGGTCACCGCACAACCGGCCTCGACCGGCAGCGTCACGGGGACCGGACCCACGACCGTCTGTTGCAAGTGATCGCACCCACGGCGCCGCTGCCAGTCGGAGCAACCGCAGTGCACTCTCGAGCGACGTGTGCCACTTGCACGTCCATCGCCGCGGCCACAGCACGGGGATGATGGCTGTCGCCACGACGCCCGCGTGCTTTACGATGAGGCGACGTGCCCAGCCCATACGCCGATGAGAATTTTTTCCGTGCGCTCTTGTCGAAGGCGGTGGCCGGCAAGGCGAGCGACATTCACCTCAAGGCGGGACAGCCGCCGGGCGCGCGTATTCGCGGCAAGATCATTTACTTTCGGACCGAGAGAATTACGGCCGACGATACCGCGACGCTCGCGCGCTTCGTGATCACGAATCCGGAAGTGCTCGCTCAGCTTGATCAGCTCAAGGAATACGACGCCGCATACTCGGCCCCGGGAATCGGCCGTTTTCGCGTGAACGTCTACCGACAGCGTGGCAGCCTCGCCATCGTGATGCGCTTCATCCCTTACGAAATCCCGGAGCTGGATTCCCTTGGCCTGCCAATGCCAGTGACGCGGGACCTGGCCGAGAAGGACAACGGGATGGTGCTCGTGGTCGGGGCGGCGGGGAATGGCAAGAGCACGTCCGTCGCAAGCATACTCGCGAATCTCAACGCGACGCGCGCGCTTCATATCGTCACGGTCGAAGACCCGATCGAGTTTTTGCACCGGGACATCCTCTCGAGCGTCAGCCAACGCGAGGTGGGCATCGACACCGCAAGCTTCGCGGCTGCATTGCGCAGTGCATTGCGTCAGGATCCGGATGTGATCTTCGTCGGCGAGATTCGCGATGAAGAAACTATGGAGATCGCCCTCAGGGCCGCGGAAACCGGACATCTCGTGCTTGCAACGCTCCACACCAGCGACGCGGTGCGCACGGTCAACCGCATGCTGGCGCTGCTGCGCGGCGATCCGGACGACAACCGGACGCGCATTGCGAGCTGTCTCCAGGGCATCATCGCGCAACGCCTGCTCCCGCGTGCGGACGGGAGCGGCTCCGTGCTCGCGGCGGAGGTGCTGGTTGCATCGCACTCGGTAAAAGAGAGCATTCGACGTCCAGAGAGCAATCCGTCGCTGAAATCCCTCATGGAGAAGGGAACCCACCCCTACGGAATGCAGACGTTCGCGATGGCCGTCGGCCGACTCTTCCAGGAAGGCATCGTCGACTCGGGTGTGGCGGAAGTCGCGTCGCTGTAGCGTGCAGCGCGGTCGTTCGCGCACGCCGGCCCCCCCGATCAGTTCACAGGCAATACGAACCACAAGGCGTAATTGTGCTGTGGCAACTTCGTTGCGTATCGCGACCAGCGAGTCGTACTTCTCGCTGAGCTGATCAACGCTTCGAATTGAGCCCCTCGGGCGCAAGGGTACTTCCTATTCGGACCCCGGCCGCGAAGTATGTGCC
>JALYHX010000022.1 GCA_030776305.1 Myxococcota bacterium | reverse complement strand
TCGGACGAAATACACCAACCTCCTTCAGCGAAACCGGTCGCGGTTCGCGCAGAGCCGCGTCGAAGATCCGATTGGGTCCCTTTGCTCGCGCGAAGCCGCACACGCATGTCCACCAGCACCGTGTGCACGAAACTCGCGTAGTCGAACGACAAGTCGCCCGCCGCGTAATTCCGCTCGCACAGCTCGCGCACCGACCGATAAATCTGCGCGC
Organism: Myxococcota bacterium; assembly: GCA_030776305.1. Taxonomy (GTDB): domain Bacteria; phylum Myxococcota_A; class Polyangia; order Polyangiales; family Polyangiaceae; genus Palsa-1150. The sequence continues at coordinate 3,735 of JALYHX010000022.1, read as the reverse complement.
TCGGAGGGGTCATTCCAAGACTCATGACTCTCTTTGTTTGTCGCACCCCCACGATTCACTCACAAAAGCGAAGGAGCCGGGATCGGCGAAAACACCGATGGCTTCTAGGGTCGCGGAGCTGCCGGTGGCTCGTCCGTCTCGAATGCACGATTGCTTTGCTGCGACAGCGAAGAGGCGCGCGGCCAGGCGAGCAGCGCTGTGAGCACGAGGACGAGCAGCAACGTGGCTGCGAACGTCGCGTAGAGCCCCCTGAGCGATCGTCGAGCGGGAGGTGTCACATGCCGCCCCTCGGCATCGGAACGGCGGGGGGTATGTTCCCCGGCGATGGCGGCGTCGTCTCTTTGGGATGGTTTTGCAAGCACCGCGCGATTTCCTCATCGAGGGAGTGGCGATCGATCGCCTCGATCTGCAAGCGCGTTGCCAAGTCGTCCAACAGTCGGAGCGCGCGGCGCCAGTCCGCGCGACCATCGAGATGGGTTCCCACGAGAAACCATTGCACGCGTGCCTCGATCGCCCTCAACGGGACGCCGCCCCCTCGTCCGCTGTTCCAGGCGCGGGAATCGAAGCTGTTGCTGCGGTTGTCGCCGAGCACGAAGACTTCGCCCGGCGAAACCTCGTAGTCGTCCCGAAATGCCGTCGTAGCAGCATGAACGGTGAGGTACGCGCGCTCTTCGAGGAATTCGACCAACAATCGCCCCTGAAACGCACCCCCTTGCCCGTCGGACAGAGGGTAGATGTACGGGCCGACGTCGCACGTCGGTATTTGCCAGCCATTGATGATTGGCAATCCACCCTGCATCCGGATGCGATCTCCCGGCAGCCCGATCACACGCTTAATCAGCACCGCCGGCGCACCCGGCATGCCCAAGGGCACGGCGGATGACTGGAACACGATGACATCTCCGCGCCTTGGCGTCCGCGACGTCGCGCTGGTGTAGGCGAGCTTGTTACCGACGATCTCATCGCCCGGCTCGAGCGTCGGCAGCATGGACGCGCTCAAAACGCTGTATGGTTCTGCAACCCCTGCGCGCAGGACCAGGGCGATTGCGACCGCAAATCCGATGGTCGTGATCAAGGTCACGGCATCGCGCCGGCGACGTTGGTCCGGCAGCGTCCCTGCGAGCCCTTCGAGCGCGCGGCCTTCTCGCGTCTGCCCATCCTCTACCGTCTCGGCCTTCGGCAGTGCCGACAAGTAGCGTGACCCCGGAAGAAGAAATCGCCAGCATCGAGCAAGTGCAGAGAAAACAAGGAACAATCCTACCCCAAGCAATACGGGGGAGCCGCGACCGATGCGCGCGACGACGCCGAGCGGGCCGTGCAGAATGGCTACGGTGCGGGGTACGAAGAACTCGACCGTGAGCGCGGCGAGCAGCGCGGGTATCGCGACGAAATAGAGCGCTTGCAACGCGGATTGCACGCGGTCGCCGATGCCGGACGGTCCGCGTCTTGCGCGCCTAGGGAAGCTTGTCGCACTGGTCATAGGTTGGCTTTGGAGCCTTGCCTTGGGAAAGGTCTCTCACGAGGCCGTCCACGTACGTATACACCGCAAGTCCAGCGTTGATGGCGCCGCGCGTAGCCCATTGATCCATACGATCTGCACTCCAGCACGTCGCCGGACCGCCGTCCGGGGCCGACGTGGCACACGGCAGCGTCACGGGACAGACCGGGAAACTATTGACCGTAGCGAACGCTTGTTCGGCGCTGTAGTTCTTCGCACCTGGAGGATCGGTCGCGACACACCAGGGAAGCAGGTTGGAGGCCGTGAGGGTCGCGTCGACTTTGCCATTTTGGTTGCCCGCTGAGACCTGCCCGTAGGCGCCCGGATCGATCAAGTCGAAAGAGTCTCCGTTGGCTATGGAAGCCCACGGGGGATCGCCGCTGAACGCTCGGATGACGCGCACAGGGGGTGGATTGTTCATGCTGCACAGGCGTAACCAGAGCTCGGCGTCGCCGTTGGCCGGGATCAAGTAGCCAAAATTCTTCAAATGGCCCGGCTTGTCGAGGTCGAACCAACCTCTCGTCCAATCGAAGCTCATATACGAGGCTCCCGTCGAGTTCGAGAGCAGACTTGCGCAGATCGCCTTGGCGGCGGACAGCATGTTCGCCGAAATCGCACTGGGTGGCAGGACGCGCTTGACGCCCAGGATCCGCGTATCGCCTACGACCGTGAGAATCGATGCTGGGATCTGCACTTCGGTACCCCCGAGCGCCATGAATGCCAAATAGCGTGCGGCTCGGTCATCCGCCGTGGCGTTGGTCCAACCAGCCGCCACACCTGCCGGAAGGAGCGATGTCGCGAACGCCTCTTGTCGGTGGAGGCCCGGTGAGTCCACCGGACCAAAAAATCCATCCTTGAAATTGGCGACGATTGCGTTGCCTCCCGTCATGGTGGCCAAGTTGTCGGACAGCCGCCCGTGGGCGTCGGCGTTGGGCCCATGGCAGTTGACGCAAATCATCCCGAAGACGGCCACCCCGGGCGACGCCATGTACACGGGATCCGTCGGCGCGATGCCATCGACTTGTCCCATCCAAAGCGGCCTTTTGTCGGCCACGAACGATCCCGCTGTCGGGACCGAAGAAAAGTGGCAAGCAGCCTTCTGTTGCCAGAGCCCGAATGGGACCTCGCTGGTGGCGTACGATCGGAACGCGTCGTCGAGCGACACGTCCTGTAGCAAGCGAACCGCAAGCTTGACCTCGTTTTGAGCCGCAGTGGCTTGATCGAGGGACGTCGAACAGTGTTGCGCGGGAGGCTGGAACTTTTGCTGGAGCAGGACCTCTTGCCAGTCGGCACGCCGCACGGAAAACTTGCCGGGAGCCTGGGGCGCCTGAGTCAGGTCCGTGTTCACCCAATGCGGACGAGCGGGGGTCACCTCCGCAACCCGGCCGAGATTGCTGCCACTCAGGTTGGTGGGAACCGCGTGACACACCGGGTCCACGGTGACCGCGGGGTCAACGATGTCGGACGTATCTGGGCAATATGCGTAGACGTTGTCCGTCTGGCTCGCCGGGACGTTGGGATTCACGCCAGTCCGAAGAATCTCGAGGCGACTATCGGCGGCACGCCTGGCTTCGGCATAAAGTGGGCTTCCGGGTAGGACCTCCACGTATGGTTGGGGATTGTCATCGACGGTCGAGCCACCGACGATGTTCTGAAGGCCCGGTGCGGCGGCAAAGGCGTACTCCGGTATTTCGGGATTCTTTCGGATCGACGGAATGCTCACCATCCAGTCACCCATGACCTGCTTCGCACGGCAATCGTAGCCCGGCGTATTCATGGGCATGTGCGGAAAAAGCGCCAGATTGGTCTCGTAAGCAAAGGGGGTATCCACGTTGCGATAGATCAAGCTGCGCCAGGGGGCGTACAGCAGGTACTGGTAGACGGGCGCGGTCACGCTGTCTCCGGGGATTCCATTGGCGAGCTTGTAGAACCAGTTGTCCTTGAGAAGGGCATCCGTGGAATTCCAATACGCCGAAGGAAGATCCATCAGCGACGGCGTGATGTATGGAATCAGCTCGCCCCCTCCCGGGCCGCGGCCGATCCGCGGGCTGTAGCGCTCCAGCGGGAACTGGAAGACCCCGCCGTTGGGCCCGGGCAAGAAATTGAGAATTTCTTTGAGCACGGAATTGGTGACCGACGGGAAGCCGCGAGGACTATGGCAATGCGCGCAGTTGCCGACCATGTACCCTTGGGCCGCGAGTTCGTAGCCATTGCGCGGCGCTCGCGTGCCCTCAGAG
>JALYHX010000021.1 GCA_030776305.1 Myxococcota bacterium | reverse complement strand
GACGACCCCCGACGGCGGGATCGCGACGGTATCGGCGAAAAGCACCGCCCTTCTTACGCGGTCCTGATGGCTTGTGCACCGTGCCCGGGGCCACATTGGGTATCGTTCGGCGGTGTGTACTTGCCGGAGGCGGCGAAACACTTGGTGGGGAGCGCGGTGGGCTCGTCGCCGTCGCTGTCTCGACGATCGCGTCCGCCGCGCCATCGCTGGCAAGTGGAGAAGGAGCGGCCGATGCGTCCCCCGCCGGCAATTCGACGGCGCTCGCGTCGGGCGCGTCAGACTCGTAGCCCGCCGTCACTCTGTGCCGAAGGTCGATCCAAAACTTTCCGGCGATGCCGCCCACCGCGAAGAGCGCGACCCACGGCAGCACCGCGTGACGGCGCGGAATGGCGATTGACGCATCGGATGGGGGCGCACGCCGGGGCACGGACTCCGATCGCTCTAAGTCGTTCTCACCGAGTTGAATCGTCGGTTCCGCGGGCGGCCCTTCGAGCGGCAGCGCGTGAACGGCGACCTCCGCTGCGGTCGACCGAGCGTCGAGCTGCGCAATCGCGCGGCCCACGTCCTCTCGCATCTCGGCTGCGTTTGCATAACGGTCTTCTCGACGGAACTGGAGTGCCCGGTCCACCACGCGGGCGAAGGGGTCGCTCGCGTCGGGAACCACGCTCTGGATCCGCGGCGCGGCAACGTTTGCCATCTTCGTCACGAGCTCGACCGGATTCATCCCCTCGTGGATCCGGCGGCCGGTCCGCAGTCGAAATCCCGTGGCCGCGACAGCAAAGAGGTCCGTGCGACCGTCGATCTCGTCGATGCGACCCGCCGCTTGCTCCGGCGACATGAACGATGGGGTCCCGAGCGCCAAGCCGTAGGAGGTGATCGTCTGCTCCTGCAGCAACCGGGCGAGGCCAAAGTCGAGCACTTTGATGCCGAAGTCGTGGCCCTCCTCCTCCGACGCGCCCGCGGCGCGCACGAGAAAGAGGTTTTCGGGCTTTAGGTCGCGATGCACCACGCCGCGCGCGTGCGCCGCTTCGAGAACTTCCAGTACCTCTTCGGCTATCGTCAGGAACTCGCGCTCGCCCATGACCGGGCCGCGATCGAGGCGCTCCTGGAGTGACTCTCCATCGAGTAGCTCCATCACGAGGTACGCAGTCCCCGCGTCGGGTCCAGCCGCGACGACATCGTCGTCGAGGACCTTGACCACCCCTGGATGCTCCACGCGATTCGCGGCGTATCCCTCGCGCAGGAAGCGCTCGCGTACTTCGGCACGACGGGACAAGTCCGCGTGAAGTACCTTCACCGCCGCTCGCGCGCCATTGCGGTGACGAGCGGCATACACCGCCGCCATCCCGCCGACCCCGAGCAATCGCTCGAGCGCCCACTTGTCGTTGAGCACAGTTCCCACGCGCTCCTGCGCCCGAATGTCGGCGTCGTCACTCAACGCCCGGAGTGTACCGCGGATGACCGGCGTCGCGGCCATTCCGGACGTGGATCTACGACTCGGTTTCTTGGTCACGAGAGCGCCGCGATACTGGGTGCACGGGGACCGGGGAGCGCCACCGCTTTTCGGCAGCGCCCCCCTTTCCCTGAGGATCACCACCGACTCAGGTGGTGTGCGGCGTCGCCGCAGGCGCCGTGCCCGTGCTTGTCGCAGGGGCAGTCGGACTCGCTGGCGGCGTCGCAGCGTGATCCGTCGCAGTGACGGGCGTCACGATGATGCCTGTGACAGCACCTTTGATGCCCTTCTTCTGCTTCGGACCTGTCGTATGCCGCGCCGCGCGAGTCGCCTTGCGCTTTGCGGCAGCAGCCGTCTTGGCTTCGACCGTCAGCTGCGCGCGCGCCTTCGGTTGCAATCCGAAGTCCGCGAGCACATCGGGCGCGTTGCCGTGAACAGCCTTCAAGAACGACTTGTACGCATCCATCAGGGTGCGCAGTGCCGGCATGTTGGCTCTTTCGACAGCGAGCTTTGCCTTGGTCTGTGCCTTGGCGGCGTCCACGTCGCGGCGCAGATCGACGAGAGTTTGAAGACGCTCGTTGATTTGTGCCGGCGTGAACGAGCTCCCGAGCAACACGACTTGCGACGTGTTGGTCAGGTGCTTGCTCGTCCCCGCGATCAACTGCCTCGCGAGGCCGACGAATGGACTGGTTCCATGTGTTTTCGTTGCCATTGGACGTTCTCTCCTTTGCGAGAGCGGCTTCCGCATTCGAACACTCGGGCACATTGCCCGAGCGCCTGCTTCGACGTCTCTCACCCCCTTAAGCTGGTCTCGACCGCCGATTGGCCGTCACCCGATGTCGATTTTTTTCGAAAGGCGTGCAAGTGCGTGAATTGCCGTCGAAAATATCGTCGTCTCCGGCGCCTTCGAGCGCGAGTCGCGCGAGAACCCACCCGATACGCCTGCGAACATCGTCCATGCGCACATCCAGCACGCACTGGCGCGTGTGATTCCAATCGATGCGGGCGCCATCGAGGCGCACGCGTGAACGCGTGGGAGCGATTCCTACGCCTGCCAAGCTCGAAGGCGCACGCGTCGGTCGGAGAGGCACGCCTCTCGAGCCCGAAGGCGCACGCGTCAGTCGGAGAAGCG
>JALYHX010000020.1 GCA_030776305.1 Myxococcota bacterium | reverse complement strand
AGAGGGAGTACTGCGCGTTTCGCCGCTCCTTGACGTGATCGAGCCACTGGGCACGGATCGGCGCTGGATCGAGGAAGCCCTCGGTTCGAAGCCGGCGTTCGTCGAGGAGGTCTTCGGCCCAGTCGCGCAACGGGCCGCGCAACCAATGGCCGATGGGAACGCCGAACCCCATTTTGGGTCGATCGAAGAGCTTTGCCGGCACATATCGGGAGAGGACGCCGCGTAACGGCAATTTGCCTCTTCCAAATCGCACTTTGGAAATCGGCGAAAGCTGCCATGCAAACGACACGAGACGCGGGTCGAGCAACGGCACGCGACCCTCGAGACTGACGCCCATGGTCGCCCGGTCGACTTTCACGAGAATGTCGTCCGGCAAGTAGGACAATGTGTCGGCGAACATCATCTGTTCCGAGAACGCCGTCACACCGAGCCTTTCTGCGGCGCGTGTCAGCCGCGGGGTGCGATCGCTGCCGCGCAGGACGACGGCGTCGGGGTCTTTCCACGTGGAGGCCAATCGCAAGTAAAGCTCATGGCGGTCAGCGACGCCCATGAGCCCGGCGACTTTCTGCAGCTTGTCGCCGAGCGTGCGCTGCTGCAGCGCCGCAGGAAGGTGCGAGTTGATCCGCTCGAACCAGGAGTCCCATCGCGCAGAAGACGCTCCGCGGATCGCGGAGGCGAGCTTCTTCCTGACGGCAAGCGGCAATCCACGGATGGATCGCCAGATCTTCTCCGCCCAGAAGTAGCGTGTGTAGCCCCCGAAAAGCTCATCGCCGGCATCTCCGGAGAGGGCGACGGTGACCTGTTGGCGCGCGAGCTGTGCGACGAGAAACGTCGGAATCTGGGACGAGTCGGCGAAGGGTTCGTCGTAGAGCGCGGGGAGGCGGGGGATGACCGCCTGTGCCTCGCTCGCCGTCACGTAGAGCTCGGTGTGGTCGGTGCCGAGATGCCGCGCTACGGCGCTCGCCATTTCGGCCTCGTTGTACGCTCGATCGTGCGTGCCGATCGTGAAAGTGCGCACCGGACGATCGCTCTGCGCCTGCATGAGCGCGACCACGGTCGATGAGTCGATCCCTCCCGACAGAAACGCTCCGAGCGGTACGTCCGAGATCATCCGGAGGCGGATGGAGTCTCGCAGCAGCCGATCGAGCTCGTCGACCGCCTCATCGTTGGAACCCGTGAAGCGGTGCGCAATGCCGTGTTGAACGACCTCGGAGAGCGACCAGTACACCTCGGGGGAGCGATCAACGTCGGTCGGCTCGCGGATGCGTAGCCAAGTCGCGGGCGGCAGCTTGCGAATGCCGGTGAAGATGGATCCGGGGGCGGGGACGTATCCGAAGCGCAAGAACTGCGTCAGCGCATCGCGGTCGATGACCGCGTCGAAGCGCGGATGCGCACGGAGCGCCTTGAGCTCGGATCCGAAGACGAGACAGCCGCCGGCGGTTCCGTAGTAGAGCGGTTTCTCGCCGAAGCGGTCGCGCGCGAGATAAAGACAGCGCTCGGTGGCGTCCCAGAGCGCGATGGCGAACATCCCGTTGTACCGCTCGAGCGCATGCTCGAAGCCCCACTCGCGCGTTGCCGCGAGGATCGTCTCCGTATCCGAATGACCACGGAAGACGTGTCCGCGGGCAAGGAGCTCGTTTCGGAGCTCGATGTAGTTGTAGATCTCGCCATTGAAGACGATGACGTAACGCCCATCCGGCGAGACCATCGGCTGGTGACCGGCCGGCGACAGATCGATGATCGACAACCGGCGATGGCCGAGGGCGCAACCCGCCGCCGCGTCAACCCAAATGCCCGAGTCGTCCGGCCCGCGGTGGGCAAGCGCGCTTGCCATGTCGCCCACGAGGGAAGCGAGCTCGCCGCTCGTGGCGCGGTGACCAAAGTCGATGCATCCGGCAATCCCGCACACGTTGCCTCCCTCGGCGCTCCCTTCGCGCTCCCCTCGGCGTTTCCTCAGCGTCCTTTGGCTCCTTCTTTAGTCTGTCGTGAGGATCAATGCGATCGCCCTCGGCCTTCTCTCAGCCACATTTCGCCGGTCCATGCGGCGGCGCGAACGATCGCTTCGAGCTGCATGCCTCCCGAATCGGCCGCGACGCGCGCCAATAGGCGGAGCGGCATTTGTGCGCTGTCCTCGTCGACCATGAGTCGCCGAAAGAGCTTCGCGTAGCCCCACCGCACGTGGCCGCGGGCCTCGACGGCCGCGCGGACGACTCCCCACGCACCGATGCCGCGCGACGACGCCATCCATTCGGCCACGATCCATGTGAGGGTCGTGATTCGCGACTGGCAGACGCGGTCGACGAAATCATCGCAACGAAAGGTAGGGTGCATTACGATGCGCTCGAGGTCGGCGAGTGCCCACGGTGTTGCCGTCACGATCTTGTCCTTGAACGCATTGACCGTGAGCACCACCGCGTGGTCGTGGACTTCGGGGATGGAGACCATCACGCCAGGCTCGATTTCGCACCGTTCCGAGCGATCGAGCATTGCTTCTATCTCCATGGCGCAGAGTCCGGGCGGGCCGACACACGCTTCGACGTCGAGGGACAAGAGCCCGAACTCGTACGTCAGATTGCGATACGTGCGCGCGACGCGCGAGCATGGCCAGCCGGCCGATGCGGCCGCGTTCCTGAACCTCGGCAGGTCCCGGGCCCGAATGCGGATGTCGACGTCCGTGATGGGTCGCTCCGCCACGTCGGCGTATAGCAGGCGGGACGTGACGATGCCCTTGACGGGCAGGAGCGGAATTCCAGCCTCCGCGCAACGCGAGGCCACTTCGCGCAGGATTTGTATGCCGGCCTCTTGCGCGACCCAGGCGCGAACATTCGCTGCCGGCGGCATGGCTGGTGCGGTGGGTGCTGTTGGTGTGGGCGACGCGGGTGATGGTCGTATCTGGGCGGCCCTGGCAGAGGTCGCCATGTGTCCCAGTCTACCACGCCGTCTCCCCGGCGTTCGTCGTCGCCACGCCCCGAAAGCAGCGGCCCGGCCCTTCCGGAAAGAGCCGAATGAAACTTGCGTTCGATGCAACCAACTGGCACTACCTGGTCCGATGGGGGACGACGCCATCATTCAGGATTTTGCAGCGTGGGGCGTACGCGAGGAAAGCACGACGAGATGACATCCACCGAAGCAGCGCCGCGCAAGCCGGCGCCGTCGGCCGCGGCGGCGGGCTGGGGCACCGATGCGGTGGCGGTGCTGAAGGCATTGCGCCGGAACTGGCCGCTCGTCGTGGCGTGCGTGATCCTTTGTGCCGGAGGCGCGCTCCTCTATTCGAGGACGCTGCTGCCGATCTACCAGGCCAGCACGCTGGTCGAGATGACCCCCCAGCCGGTCCAGCCGCTTGGCGAGAAGGGGAGCGCGGCCCTCGACATGGGGGCCGGCGCGTACTTCGATACCCAGGAGTACTATCAGACCGAATACCGCCTCGTCGTCTCGGACCAGATCCTCGGCGCGGTGGTTCGGGACTTGTCCCTCACGACCGACCTCAATTTCCTCGGTCTCAAGTCGCCCCCGACCACCCCCGTCCCGATCGAAAGTGTGATCGCCAATCTTCGTGGCCGGACATCGACCGAACCGATCAAGAGCAGTCGTCTCTTCAACCTCAAGGTCGAAGACACCGACCCCAAGCGCGCCAGGCGGCTGAGTGACGCGATCGCGACGGCATTCATCGACAAGAATCTGCAGTCAGCCGTCAACTCGAGCTCCGAGGCGGTGGTCTGGCTCAACGGCCAACTCGACCACGTGAAAGAGGAGCTCGATCACGACGAAACCGCGCTCTACGCTTTCAAACAGAAGAACGACCTTCCGAGCTCGTCGATCAGCGAAGTGTCGAGCCTGTTGCGCCTCGAGATGGGGGCGTACGATACCGCGCTGACGCACACGAGGACGCGAAAGCAGGAGCTTCTCGCACGAAATACCGAGCTCGCCAAAATAACGCCCGAGAACCCCGATCAGGTTCCGTCGTCGGAGCTGCTCGCGAATGGGTATCTTCAGCAATTGCGAGCGGAGTACCAAACGCTGGTCAAGGACCGGGCGTCGCTCGTCGGCGAAGGGAAAGGCGAGAACCATCCCCTCTTCAAGAGCCTCGATGCGCGCCTCGAGAAGACGAGGTCGGCGCTCCTCGCCGAAGTGCGCAAGATCCAGGAGGGAGTCGCCCTCGATCTCGCTGTCATCCAGCACGAAGAGGCCGGCGAATCCGCGCTGTTCGAGGAGTCGCGTCGCCGCGCCGTCGAGCTCAACATGAAGGAGATCGAGTATCACCGCCTCGATCGCACGCGCGACGAGAACGAGAAGCTTTTCGATCTCCTCTCGAACAAGATGAAAGACGCGGATCTCGCGCGGATGATGCGCGTCAACAACATCCGCATCGTCGACCCCGCCGAAGACCCCTGCTGTCCCATTCGGCCACGCGTCGGCATGAACGTCGTGATCTGTGTTCTCCTGGGATTGATCCTCGGCCTTGCGCTGACGTCGATCCGTGAGCTGCTCGACAATTCGCTCAATACCCCCCAGGAC
>JALYHX010000019.1 GCA_030776305.1 Myxococcota bacterium | reverse complement strand
CTCTCGCTGCGGGTAGCCTTTCTCAATCGCACTGACGACGCCGCCCATCTCGTCGATGCGCCGGATGTACTGGGCCGCCGCGCTCTCGAGGCGCGTCGTCAGGTCCTCGATGTACCACGCGCCACCGAGCGGATCGATCGTATTGGCGACACCGCTCTCCTCGGCCAGGATCTGCTGCGTGCGGAGAGCGATCGTCACCGCGTCTTCGGTGGGGAGCGCGTACGTTTCGTCGAGGGAGTTCGTGTGAAGCGACTGCGTTCCGCCGAGCACCGCCGCGAGCGCCTGGATTGCGACGCGGACGATGTTGTTGTGCGGTTGCTGCGCGGTCAGCGACACGCCGGCGGTCTGCGCATGCGTGCGCAGCTTCATGCTGTCTGCCTTCGTCGCGCCGAAGCGCTCCTTCATGATGCGCGCCCACATCCGCCGGGCGGCGCGAAACTTGGCGATTTCCTCGAAGAAGTCGTTGTGCACATCGAAAAAAAACGAGAGACGCGGGGCGAAGTCGTCGACCGCCATCCCGCGGTCGATGCCCGACTGGACGTACCCGATGCCGTCGGCGATCGTGAACGCGAGCTCTTGTGCGGCGGTCGCTCCGGCTTCGCGAATGTGATATCCGCTGATGCTGACCGTGTTCCAGCGTGGCACTTCGCGCGTGCAAAACTCGATCATGTCCGTGACGATCCGCATCGCGGGACGGGGCGGTACGAGCCAAGCGTGCTGGGCGATGAACTCCTTGAGACAGTCGTTCTGGATCGTGCCCCCGATGGCGCTCCGCGCGATTCCCCGAGTGTCGGCGAGCGCAATGTAGAAGGCGAGCAGGACCACAGCGGGGCCGTTGATCGTCATCGACGTCGTGACCCGATCGAGTGGAATGTCCGCGAAGAGGACTTCCATATCGCGCAACGTGTCGACGGCCACGCCGCACAGGCCGACTTCGCCGAGCGCGCGAGGACTGTCCGAGTCGTACCCCATGAGGGTCGGGAAATCGAAGGCCGTTGACAGCCCCGTCTGCCCCTGCGCCAGCAGGTACTTGAAGCGCGCGTTCGTCTGTTCGGGTGTCCCGAACCCCGCGAACATCCGCATCGTCCAAAGCTTGCCGCGGTACATCGTAGGCTGAACGCCGCGCGTGAATGGGTACTCGCCGGGCATTCCGAGGTCGCGCAGGTAATCGATGGGCAAGTCGGCCGGCGTGAGAACGTCCGGCACGTCGAGGTCGCTCCATGTCGAGAAGCGCGCGTGACGCTCGGACGTTTTCGCTCGGGGGACGCGGAGGCTCTTCGCGCGCCACTCGAGCGTGGCCTTCCGGATGGCATCCACGTCCGCGGGCGACTCGCCGTCCGACGAGTACTCCTGAGCCACCGCGCGTTCGACGGCCGAGCCTTTCGGGGCCATGTGTCGAATGTAGCCTCGTTCGGGCGGAGGCGCCCCTTCACTACGGTTTCTTGGATTGCCTGTAAACCTTCACCCGCGACCAAACGAAGTAACCTGCCGCGAGAACGATCACCGCTCCGATCAAAGCATCGAACCGGTGCATGAAGTGCTTGAGCGGTGAATGCTCGTCGAGCAATCGAAGGCCGAGCTGCTGTCCGACGTACGCGAGCGCCAGGCACCACGGGAGCGACCCGAGGAACGTGAAGGCGTGAAACGTCGTCCGATTCATCCGCGCGACCCCTGCGGGGAAGGCAATGAACGTGCGGATGACGGGCAGCAGGCGCCCGACGAAGACGATCCACTGCCCTCCCTTTTCGAACCATCGATCGGCAAGATCGATCTCCTTCTTCGAGATGAGCAGGTACCTTCCATACTTCTCGATCGCCGGTCGACCGCCCTTCGCGCCGACCCAGTACGCGACCTCCGACCCGAGGTTGCATCCGAGCGCGCCTGCAATCGCCGCCAAGACGAGGTTGAAGACGGGCAGCTGCACGCCGTATTGCGCGCTCAGCTCCGCCGCGACGGTGGGTTCCGTCAGCGCGCCCGCGTAGGGCATGATGAGCTCGCTGGGCAGCGGGATGCATGCGCTCTCGATTCCCATGAGGAGCGCGATGCCGCCGTACGACAGGCTCGCCATGACGTACAAACAGAACCCGCCGAGGACCGTGAAAATCGCTTTGACCATGCCGCGCGCCACCTACCCGGTGCGAGGGGGGCCGGTCAAGGTCGCTCGGTCTTAACTGCCGACTTTTCCAGCCTGCGTCCCATTGGCGACCTGACGTCCGGTCGTGCCACTTTCATCGGGCGAGTCGACATCCGCAGACGATTGCCGGTCTTCGCTTTCCTCGATTTTGATGAGTACGGCCGTGATGTTGTCCTCGCCGCCCCGCTCGTTGGCGCGCTCGATGAGCTGCCGGCACGCGTCGCGGATCTCGGCCGAACCCGTGACGATCTGGTTGATGTCGTCGTCGCTCATCATCCCCGACAGTCCGTCGGAACAAAGCACGTAGACGTCGCCGCGCTTCGGGTCGTCATGCTGGAGATCGACCACCACATGGTCCTGCATTCCCAAGGCACGTGTGATGACGTTTTTCGGGAGCTCGCTCTTCTGCTCGTCGGTCAAGTCGGGCATCGCGAGCAGATAATCGTTGATGAGGGAATGATCCCGCGTCAAAAGCCGAATATCACCGTCTCGGACGCGGTAGCAACGCGAGTCGCCGACGTGGCCGATGTACATTCGTCGCTTCTTTGGGCTGAACATCGCTCCCACGACGGTGGTCCCCATTCCGTGACATTCTCGCGACCTCGTCGATCGTTCGAAGATCTGTCGGTTTGCGACGCGAATGCCCGTGAGGAGGCGATTTTCCTCCTCGCTGAGGTTTGAGTCGAAGTGGAACGGCCAGGTGACATCGTCGTTGGCGGTTGTCCGAAAGAACTCCGAAATGGTCTCCGTGGCGATTCGCGATGCGATGTCTCCGGCACGGTGGCCGCCCATTCCGTCCGCAACGACGAAAAGATCGCACTCTTTGAGGACGACGAACGAATCCTCATTGTGCTCGCGCTGGAGCCCGACGTCGCTCAACCCGGCCGCGACTGTCCGCATCAAAGCGCGATCCTCCAACCTGAAAAGCCTTTCACCCACATGAGAGGGTGTCAAGCGGGTCAGCCGCAACGCGTCATACTTCGAGGATGTCCTTCTCTTTGTTTGCGATCATCGTGTCCACCTGTTTGACCGCATCCTGGATCGTTTCTTCGGCCTTCTTTTTCGCCCGGTCGACCTCATCGGCGCTCGACTCACCTTCGACCTCGAACTGCGAGAGCATGTCGAGTGTGTCGTGCCGGGCCTTACGGATGGCCACTTTGCAGTCCTCCCCATATTTGCGTGCAATCTTGACGAATTCCTTGCGCCGCTCCTCGGTGAGGGGGGGCAGGGGGATCCGGACGACGTCGCCATCGACCTGCGGATTGAGGCCGAGGTCGCTCTCTCGCAGTGCCTTTTCCACCGGCTTGACCTGCGTCTTGTCCCACGGCTTGACCGTAATGAGCCGTGCTTCGGGCACGTTGACGTGCGCCATTTGTGTGAGCGGGGTCGGCGTGCCGTAATAGTCTACGCGAATCCCATCGAGCAGCGCCGCCGTCGCGCGCCCTGCGCGGAGCTTCGTCAGCTCGCGTCGGAGGGCGTCGTGCGCCTTCGAAATGGAATTGGCCAGCTCTTTGTTGAGATCGTTGATCATGGGTCTCCGGCGCAAACTTAGCGCCGCGGCTCGCCAGAAGCAGAATAAAATTACGAAAGATGCGGCGGGTCAGCAATGTGCGTAGCGCGATGGTTGCCTCTACCATCGGTATCGGGATCGCGCTCGCATGTGCAGGGTCGACCGAGCGGTTCGCCGACGCGTGGCCGAACGGGGCCGACAATCGCCCCCCATCACCATTCGTCACGAAGGCGCGCCGCGGGGAAGTCGCCGTGCCAACCATCGAGCGCATCGAGCAGATGTGCGCGCTCCTGACTTCGTGCGACAAAGTTCCCATCCCGTCGTCGCTCTTTCCGGCCGATTTCCAGGGCTGCGTGAAGAAGATGACCGACGAGCTGTCATCGCCGACGGCAGTCAATTTCTCTCTGACCATGCGCGAATGCGGGCTCCAGGCCGACTCCTGTGCGAGCCTCGGCGCGTGCGCATTGCACGGGGCGAGTGCCGATGCCTGCCGCGGGCGTGGTCCCCAGGGTGCAGTCGGCCTCTGCGACCTCGAGGGACGAGCGCTGACGTGTTGGCACGAAGAGGTCCTCGCCGTTCGCGACTGCCCTCGCGGAGGTGAACAATGCGTCGTCGTCGATACCCAGGCTGCGTGCACGCTCGGAATTTGCCCTCCGACGGTCAAAGACGACGATAGGCCACGTTGCTCGGCCTCGGGGACGCATCTTCTGCGCTGCCACAAGGGAAGGCTCGCGAGCCTCGACTGCACGGCGTTCGGCTTGAAATGCGCACTCGACGGCGAGGGAGCGGCTGGCTGCACGACCAATGGCCCCCCATGCGTTGGTGCTGGCACACGGTGCGAAGGGAACGTCGAGGTCGGCTGCCTCAATGGTCATGAGGTTCGGGTCGATTGCAACGCAGGTGGTTTGGCGTGCGCCCAGTCGCCTGGCGCGACCTCGGTCGCCGCGTGCAGCGGGTTGCCGTCGTTGACCGGCGGATGTAGCCC
>JALYHX010000018.1 GCA_030776305.1 Myxococcota bacterium | reverse complement strand
GCAGCCGTACGTGGGATCGGAGACGGAGACGCACACACCGCCGCACGGCTTGTAGCTCGCGTCGCACGAGATCGCGCACTTGCCCGTCGCGTCGCACGACGCCGTCCCATGCGAGGCGCCACATGCTGAGCAGGCCGTCGCCCCGCAGCCGTGAGCCACGTCGGCGGTGACGCAAACGCCGCCGCAACTCTTGTATCCCGTCTGGCAGACCGTTGCCTGGCACGCGCCCGCCTGGCACGCATACGTCGCGTGCGGATCCGCGCTGCACGCAATGCACGGCCCACTACCGCAGCCGTACTTGGGGTCATCCAAGCTCACGCACGACGACGCGCACATCTTTTGCGTGGCGCTGCATCCGCCAGCGGATGTTGCGTCGTTGCTTGGCGCAGCTTCGTTGAGCGTCGCAACGTCGTCTCTCGGCGCAGCGTCCAACCCGCCCTCGGTCCTTGCGCCACCATCCGCCATCGTCGCGTCGGATCCGCCGTCCGCGGAGCCACGATCGTCTGCGGCATCGAGCGTTGGGCTGGGATTTGGGTCCTGGCAATGCGGACAGAGCAGCGGCGCAAGGGCCTCGGGACTCGCGTCTCCGATGTCCGTGGCGTCCGTCGAGCCGACATTGAAGTCCGGACCACTGCAGCCAACGCCCAAACAGGCCAGAGCGGCGATGATAACGATGAGGATGCGTTCACGAGGGACCATGACCATCGAAGCCTTCCTGTTCATGACGTATGACCTTCCCACTCCGACTCGACGACGGTCGGCTTCAAGTGGCCGCGACTCGCGTGCCGTGTTCGCTTGGTACCCCCATCGGCCAAGCGCGCGCTTTGGTTGCGTCGATCTTGCTGCTGTGCCCCCCGGGTCGCATCTCGAATCGAGCGACGGCATGCCACGGTGACCCAAGCCATGGCAAGCCTTCGCGGCAGCATGGTAAAGACCCCCCATGCGGAGCGTGAGCTGGGGAATCATCGGGGTGGGACGGATCGCAACGAACGCCATCGCCCCCGCCATCCAGTGGTCCGCCAATGGCCACCTCGTCGCCGTCGCTTCACGCAACCGCGACACCGCCGCGACCAAAGCGCGCGAGCTCGGCGCCATTCGCGCATACCCTTCGTACGAAGCCATCCTGAGCGACTCCGAAGTCGAGGCGGTCTACATCGGACTCCCCAACGGGATGCACGAAGATTGGGCGGTGCGATGCGCGCACGCCGGAAAGCACGTGCTCTGCGAGAAGAGTCTCACGCTGACGACGGCGTCGGCGCGGCGCATGGCGGCGGCATTCGCGCCGCGGCGATTGCGCCTGATCGATGCATTCATGTATCGCCATCACCCGCAGTGGTCGCTCGTGCGAAGCCTCCTCGATGAGGGCGCGATCGGAAAGCTCCGTAACGTGCAGGCGAGCTTCTGCAGTCGGTGCGATGACCCGAACGACCACCGCTGGAGCGCGCTGGGTGGAGGCGCACTTTGGGATCTCACGTGTTACGGCGTGAACGCCGCGCGATTCGTCACGCGATCCGAGCCCCTGCGCGTGTCCGCGTTCGCCGATTCGCGCACTCCCCACGGGGTCGACGCGACGACGCAGGCCTCCATGGAGATGGAGGGGGGTGTCCTCGCCGCCGTGACGGGTTCGCTGCTGGGCAAGGACGCACACTCGGTGGTCCTCCACGGCGATCAGGGCACGATTGAAGTCGTCAGTCCGTTCTTGCCGGCGTGGGGTCCGACGGAGATCATCGTCAAGCGAAGCTTCGTCGGTGAAAACCGCCGGTACGAGGTGGCGGGAGCGAATCAATATCTCCACCAGGTGGAGCATTTTGCTGCGCTCGTCCTCGATCCGACCCGTTTGCCCTGGCCGGCCGAGGACGGCGTATGCAACGTGGCCGCGTGCGAGGCCATCGAGAAGAGCTGGCGTAGCGGGGGAACATCCGTGGCCGTCGACCCTTGCAATGCGATGTGACGGCAGGCGCGCCCCGGCGCCGTGACCGGCGATCGTGGTGTAACGCAACGGGATCGAGGGTGCGCCGCGAGGTCCGGCGACGGCCCCCTTTCCCTTGTTTTTTCAACTCACGGTCCTACGCGCCGTGAGGCGTCGAGCCGCGGTCGCGCCCTCCGTGGGGGCATTTGCGATCGGGGACTGGTACGACGGGACGTGTTGCAGCCACTGGATTCACGATGACGTCGACGACGTTGGCCATGACGGCCTGCTTCTGCTTCGTTGACGACGTCGGGAAGACAAGACGGCGTCCGATCTTGGATGCGAGAGCCAGATTTGTAAGCCCTTCCCCACGTATTCGCCGAAGGATCCGCATCCAAGGGTCCTGAGCGGGGTAGATGTCGACATGCCCTGCTCGTGTGCGAGTCCGCTGGGTCACCCGTGGAGACCCAGCGCACGCGCGTGCCCATCCGCCCAGACGTCCGCTCGAGTGTGTCGCGCAACTCTGGCCGCAAGAGATGCGCGCCAGCCGGCGTTTTCAGTGCCGTGACCGTGAGGAAACGGTCAGATTCACGCGGCCTTTCGATGCGTCATTCGCCCGCTCAGTCCGCGGCTCCCTGCGCGATCCAGTCGAGGATTTTCGTCTTGTCGCTGTCCGACAGCGTACCGAGCATCGACGCGGGCATCGGATCGCCGCACGGCGTTTGCTCGGGCGTTGGCTGGGCAGTCCCGGTAGTCGCACCCGCGACGCACGACGACTGGATGCACTTGAGCGAGTCTAGGCCGGAGATCTTGTGGGCGAGAAAGCTCGCCGCGACGTTGCTTGGAACGACGAGCTTCATCGTCGGCGCATTGACGGCGGCTGCAAGGAGCGTCGCTTTGACCGTCGCCGCATCCGTTGCGAACAAGAGGTGCTTCGTCTTCGCAGAGTCGAGAGCCACAGGCGGCATCCCGTGGCAGGCCGTTCCCAGTCCGCACGACCCCGGACTCGACAAAATGGGAGCGATGTCCGTGGCGAACGAAATCTTGGTCGAGGTCGATGCCTTGTAGGTCGCCAGTGGATCGGTGCAGGTCGAGCCCGTGTCCGTCGTTGTGGCGCCGGAATCCATGGCCGAGCTACTGTCGCCCGACCCGCAAGAAAGCGTACACAGGGCCGCGCCCAGCAAGGACGCGACCGAAAAACAAGTACTGCGGTTCATCAGAAGTATCTCCTCTCGGCGCGCAATATACGACACTGCGCCGATTTCTTGTGGCAAGAAGTCGGGGCTTTCGGAATGATCTTCGTTTCGGCGACCTCGAGCGCGGGAAGCGACCTCGGGGATATGGCGAACGAGATGTGGCGAACGATCGTAAGGATCTGGAAGTTTCCGCCGAACACGTCGTCGGGTACCTTTCCAGCCGGGCGAACGGCCCGGTGAGCGACCACGTCTACGTGTCTTGCGTCGCAAAAGTCGGTCATGGAGACGTAACCCGGTTACGCGTCTGTCCCTCCTCTCTCGGTGCCTGAGCGGTGCTCGTCGCTGAACGGCAACCGGCGTATGCTCCCATGCGGGAGTTTCGCGCAATGAACGCACATTGGCAGAAGATCGGGATCTCGGTTTCGACGGTCGCGGCGTTCATCTCCCACGCTCCATGGGCCGGCGCCCAAGCACTTCCGACGGTGAACGTGACCGTCGATGCGACCGGTGCCGGAACGCCGCTCAAGCGCATCTGGGACTTCTACGGTTACGACGAGGACAACTACACGACCACGCCGGCGGGCCAGGCGCTCTTGAAGACACTCGGCACGATCGATCCGACGCCGCCTCATATCCGGACGCACTTCCTCTTGAACAGCAGCGGCGGCACGCCGACGTTCAAATGGGGGTGGACCAATGCGTACACGGCTGATGCCAGCGGAAACGCGATTTACGATTGGACGTTGATGGATGGGATCATGGACACGATCACCGGCGCCGGCACGCTTCCGTTCGTCGAGATCGGCTTCATGCCGCACGACCTCTCGGTGCGCCCCGATCCGTATCAGAACTCCGGCGTCTACACGCTGGACGGAGGCTGTTTCTATCCACCCAAGGACTACGTGAAGTGGGGAGCGCTCATCCAGGAGTGGGCGAAGCACTCGAACGCTCGATACCAGAATGTTGCCAGTACTTGGCAATGGGAACTTTGGAACGAGCCGAACATCGGTTACTGGCACGGGACAGCGGCGGAATACGACAAGTTGTACGACTACACCGAGGCGGCCCTTCATCAGGTTCTTCCGACTGCACCACTCGGGGGTCCGGCCACGGCCGGGGTCGGGGGTCCATTCCTCACGCAATTCCTCGCGCACTGCGCGACCGGAACGAACGCGGTCACCGGAACGACCGGAACCCACCTCGACATGGTGACGTTTCACGCCAAGGGTGGTGTGACCATCGTCGGCGGTCACGTGCAGATGAACCTCGGCAATCAGCTTGCGCAGCACAGCAACGGCTTCAACATCGTCGCGGGATTTCCCCAGTTCAAGCAGACGCCGATCGTCGTGAGCGAGGCAGATCCCGACGGGTGCGCCGGTTGCCCTGTGAGCACGAATCCGCAAGACGCTTACCGCAATTCTCCCGCGTACGGAGCGTACGAAGTGGCGATGATGAAGAAGACCCTGGACCTCGAGGCCAGTCTCGGCGTCAATGTTCGGGGCCTCCTCACATGGGCCTTTCTCTTCAACAACCAGCCTTACTTCGCCGGCTATCGGGTCCTCTCTTCCAATGGCATCCACTTGCCCGTCCTCAACGCCTTCAAGCTGCTGGGGGGCCTCAGCGGCAACCGCGTTCCGGTCACGAGCAGCGGCGCCCTCACCGCCGCGCAAATCATTGCCGCCAGTGTCCGCCAACAAGCGGACGTGGATGCGATGGCGACCGTCAACGGACAGGGCGTCCAGGTTCTCGTCTGGAACTACCATGACGAGCTCGTCACCGCGCCGGCATCGCCGGTCCATCTGAGCGTCCGGGTTCCAGCATCGTTCGGACCCCGTTTGGTGGTCAGCCACCTGCGCGCCGATGACACGCATGGCGACGCATACAACATCTGGGTGTCCCAAGGGAGCCCTGCGACCCCGTCGGCTGCGCAGATCGCCCAGATGCAGCAGGGCATGCAACCATCGGAGCTGCAGCCGCCGCAGGCTGTCGCGGTCGTCGGGGGCGCGGCAAGCATCGACTTCGATTTGCCGCGCTTCGGTATTTCGTTGATCTCGCTGAGTCCCGTCGGACTGAGTGATGCGTCCGTCGCTGATTCGGCGCCCGCGAGCTCCGGCGACGGTGCCACGGCGCCGGTTGTGGATGGTGCGTCGGGCTCTGGAGCGCCGGGAACGGATGGGGCGGGGGCGTCTGGCAGTGGGGCTCCGTCGTCATCGGGCGACGACGCGGCGGCCGCGGCAACGGACGGCTCAGGGGGCTCCGGAGGATCTTCCGGCACGGATTCGGGATCGAACGTGACCGGCGGCGGCGCCGGGGCCGCGGCGCCCCATACGGGCGGCTGCAACTGTGGGGTTGCTGGTGGGCGGCGCTCGATGCGGATCCCGGACGAGACGCTCTTCGTGCTCGCCACGGGGCTGCCGATTGCCGGAGTCGTCTATCGTCGGCGACGAAGTCGATCCCGGCGATGAACTTTTCCAAGTGCATGGCCTAAGGCCAATCGCCGCCGGAAAGGGCGCCGCGCGCCTCCGGACTGGCCCACCCGAGAGCGCGTCGTGCGCGGCGCTTTGTGTCCCTTGGCGCTGGCCTCGCTGGTGTGGGCGTGTAAGCTGCTTCGTTGCCCACGAGCGCGGAGGGCAGCTTCTTACGACAGGCGGGAGTCATGGCGCGACGTGGCGAATTCAGCCGCAAGCGGGGGGACAAGCGGCTCTCGAATTGCGTGGACCGGTGCCGCGGCATGCATGTTCGCTTCGGGGTGCGCGAACATTTGGAACTTCAGCGAGCTTGAACCTGGCAGACGCTACGACGCGAGCACCGAAGTCTCGGACACTGGCGTCATGGATGACTCGACCGTTCGAGAAGAGCACGTCGACGCCGGCCCGGGCGATGGACCCCCGACCACGTTCCGCGACGCCGCTCCTGATGGCGTTGTCGTCGCCGACGCCGCGATGGATAGCAGCCCGCCAGACGGCGGTTGCCCCGCCGGGTGTCCCAGCGGGACGACTTGCGACAATGGCTCGTGTGCTTGTCAGAGTCAGCCCAACCTGTGTGGAGCGCAGTGCGTCGACCTGCTCACCAATCGAGACCACTGTGGGACGTGCACGACAGTCTGCCCGACGGGAGCGGTCTGCAGTGCGGGCCTCTGCAAGTGCTCATCTGCAGAGCCCGACACATGCGCGAAAACGACCGGCGACGCGGGCGCCCAGTGCGTCAACGTACTGAGTGATCATGGCAACTGCGGCGTGTGCAACAATGCGTGCGCCGCGACGTCCGCTTGCCACGTCGGCACGTGCACCATCTGTGGGACCTCGCTGACCGACAGGCAGTGTGACGGCGGAGTTTGCATCGATACGGCCTCGGACCCGCACAACTGCGGCGCGTGCAACCATCAGTGTCCGACTGGCGCAAGTTGCGCGAGTGGGACTTGTCCCTGTCCTGCCGGCTCGAGGGTCTGTGGAACGAACCCGGGCGCGTGCGTCGACGTGACGAACGGTGACCCCACCAACTGCGGAGCCTGCGGCCATCTCTGCAGCCTGCTTCATGCGGCGGCGAGCTGCAGCGTTTCGTCATGCATCATCTTCAAATGCAACGCGGGCTTCACGGACTGCGATCGGGTTCCGTCGAACGGGTGCGAGATCCATACGGCGACCGATCCGTCCAACTGCGGCAGTTGCGGGCATGCTTGCACGCTTCCCCACGCGGTTCCCCATTGCACTGCGAACATCTGCGTCGTCAGTTCTTGCGATCCCGGATACACGGACTGCGACAAGCTCAATGTCAATGGCTGCGAGACGCATACGGACAGCGACGTCAACAATTGCGGGGCATGCGGGCATGTTTGCTCCGTTCCGGCGGGCGCTACGGCGACTTGTGTCGGTGGGGTCTGCGGCTGCGTCGGAGCGCTGTGCCCTTGTACCCCGCCCGCGATTCGATGCGGCGCGGCTTGCGCGAACACCTCGAATGACCCGGCGAACTGCGGCGTATGCAGCCACGCATGTGCGACGCCCACGGGCGGTTCAGTCACATGTGGCGGCGGTGCGTGCGTCGGAAGTTGCAGCACGGCAGGCTTCACTGCCTGTCCCGCGGTCGACCCGACGGCGTGCGTCAGCCTGCTGACCGACCCGAATTGTGGAGCGTGCGGCTTCAACTGCAGCCTCATGACGGGCGGGATCTGCGTGGCCGGTACATGCGTGCCTCTATTGTTCGACGCAGGAACGGACTAGAGCAGTGCGCGAGGCCCGGGGATCCTTGGGCACGTGCGAACGGGGTGAGAGGGATGGCTACGTCGTGGAGGAGGGTCCGCGGTGCGGCTGACCGCATGGAATCGCCGGGCGAAGAGGTCCGCGGTGAGCGTGAAGGGGTGGACCGGCGGCGTGACGGGACTCACCCCGCGGGTCGAGGCGCATCGAGCTACGGCATGAGGGCTTCCCCCGTGCGGGTGGGGGCATGGATCCACGGCGCGAGGCATGTTGCGCCGCGGGTGAACGGCATTGAGCCATGGCGTGATGCGCTCTACGCCGCGGGT
>JALYHX010000017.1 GCA_030776305.1 Myxococcota bacterium | reverse complement strand
GCTCCAATGAGGTCGACATGTTGTCACGTACCGGTCCCCACGTGACGAGCCTGGAGCGTCTAGGCAAAGCTTGATCCGCCCGTGGCTCTACGAATGGCTTCATGCTCGGATCGGCTACGGCTTCCTTACGGCTTCCTACACTCCGCGCGGGAGACGACGCGAGAGCGTGCTCAATCTCGCCAGTTCGATAGCCAGCAGTCGCCCGATGGCTGGTCGCAATACACTGCAGAGAGCGAACGGGGGATCCACTCGCCGCGCGGGCTGACGACAGCCTGCACCGATGCAGGGGCCGGAAGCGGTCCGCGTGTGACGGACGTGAGATCGACGTGCACCATGTCGAACGCGTTCGCGCCAGCTTCGTCGACGGCGGCGGTACCCCATGCCAGCCACGCAAAGCCGCCACCCATCGGCACCCATCCGGGTTTCGCCGGGTTCCACGGGCTCAGCGCGGTCGCAGGGAGCTCGGTGCCGTCGGGGGTCCATCGCGACAGAGTGGTCGATGAGCCGCCCAGCCCACCTCCGTTTCCGGTGAACGCTGCAATCACGGCGGCGCCGCAGCCGAGAGCGCCAATCTGTGAGGGCTGCTTCCAGACGGAGAAGTCGCCGTCGTGGGCAGGGGTCGTAACGAAAGATCGACCCTACGAACGGCCCGGTCGCGAAGTAAGCCCCACCGCAAGCAGCGAGTGTCGTGAACGTCCATGCGGGGCTGTCGCCGGGACGAGCCTTGAGGGTCTTGCTCGACACGACGCCCCCGGTCGGGTCCACGACGTACTCCCCGAGGACGGCCAATCCGGAGCTGTCGACCAGTCCGGCCTGGAAGATGCGGAAATGGTCGCCCTCGTTGAACATTTGATAGGAGAGCCCGGACCCGGGCAGGGCGACCCGCCATGCGATGGTTCCGTCCAATCCGAGGAAGGACATGGTCCCGTCGCCGGCCCAGCCGATGCCCGTCGTCGAGAGGCGATCGGCGAAGGCAGGTGCGATGCCGAACGGCTCGGTCGACGGCGTGACGACCACGCTCGGCGATGGACTGCCGTCGACCGTGTACCAGGCAAGCGAGGAGGATTCGCCCGACGGCCAGGGATCCTCGGCCCAGCCGTCCGTCGTCAGTTGGAGGGGCGGCGGGCCGCTTACGGCGACAAGGTCGACGGTCGGCTCGTCGACCAGCGCCGAGCAGCGCCACCCGTCGTCGCAGTGAACCCGGCGTGGCTTGACCGTCTGCGCGCGACCGATCACCCGCGGGCGCAGGTGCGTGCCCGGCGCCGGCGCCGCCCCAAGCGGCAGGAGCCACGAGTTACCCCCCACGTCGAAGGCGAGAAACGCCGCAACCCCGTTGCCGGCGATCGAGGCGCTCCCGCAGCCCGTTGCCGTGAACGTCACGCAGGGCATGATGATGCGCCCTTGGTCGTCCCACGGGCACACGGTGAAGCCGCCGAAGGGAACCAGGTCCTCGCCCATCGTGCACGACGTCTCTAGCCCCCACGGCCCTTCGCGCGCGATCGCGACGTCGCGCACCGCTCCCGTGATCAAGAAGGCACTGGGACCGCCGATGGACACCGCACCCGTGCTCGGGTCGATGGTTCCCTTCGTCCATCCGGCATCGCCATACCAATAGAGGACGGATGGTTGGGCGGGCGGTGCGATGGGCGACGACGCGATGCCGGGGACGACGGTCGCGGGGGGTCCGAGCAGCGTTGCGGACGCGTCCAGCCGCGCGTGCCGCAGGGTCTGTGCGCCCGAGGGCATCATGCAGCCGTAGTAGACGTCGATCGACTGCCCGGACCAGGCCAGTGCGGGTTTCGAAGCCGACGAGCAGGTTTCGACGGGAGTTGGCGCGGATACGGCCCCAGAGGCAGACGTGAGGATCCCCACTTGGATCTCGGTGCCAGTGCTCGGCTGCGTGACAAGGGTGGCGAATGCGACCCAGTCCCCGCTCGGCGTGGCCGCTGCGTCGAAGGCGCTCGCCGTACCGAGCGTGACCGGCGGGGCGAGGGGCTGCGCGCTGGTGTCGAACGACGCATGGCGCAGGTCGCCCGAGTTTTGTGCAGTCAGCCAGAATATGTGAAACCCCCTCGGGCCGGCGGACACGACCCGCGGCGAATACGCCGTCTCGGCGACGTCGGCGAACGTGAAGGCGCCGGCTGTCCGGTCGCTCTGGATGGCCGCAACGCCGAAGCGTAGGTGAAATGGGTCGCTCTGGTGGCCACTCGCCTGCAGGGCCACGCCCAGAACTGCGCCGCTGACTGCGATCGAGGGCTCGACCTGAACCGGAGCGCCCGAACGCAGGAGAACGTGGCGAACGCTGCTCGCGGGCGCAAGCGAGCCGACGTCCTCTTGGACAGGCGCATCGCGTTGCGCAGGCGCGTCGGGTAAGGCAAGAGCGTCCGAGCCGGCGTCGATCGGGGAGGAGGCGGGGGTCGACCCGCAGCCGATGGCGAACGCCGTGCAGAGGCGCAACGAGCGCATCGCGGCGGGCGAGTGGGCCATCGGTCGACGCTAGCAGCGTGGCACTCGCGCACAAGGAAGGGCTTTGCCCTGATGGTCCACCTCTGGAAGCCCCGGCAACTCGCCCGAGGCCTACCGAGACGACTCGTCGTTCGCGCCCGGCTCTCTGTGGGGACCGTACGTGAGGACATGTCGACCTCATTGGGCTCGAGTTCAATTACGGCGCGGCCGTCGGCGAAAGCATCGGCCATACAGCGCGACGAAAGACGCGAAG
>JALYHX010000016.1 GCA_030776305.1 Myxococcota bacterium | reverse complement strand
GGGTCACGTCGATCACGCGATTTTTTTCTCCCGCGCGGATCGCGACGTGCTCCTCCGCTGGCGCCAAGCCCGGCGCCTCGAAACGAAAGACATGATCACCGGGGTCAGCGGGCAATGGCTTGCCGTCGAGCGTGGTCGCGAATGGCGTGCCGTCCATCGTGACTTTGACATCGGCCAAGTCGCTGCCCTTGCGATCTTGAGCGCCGAGGACGACCGTCGGGGATTTCTCGTCCAGCTCGTGAAGCCACTGGCCGCACTCTTGCTTAACGACGTTCGGGCACGTCTCGCGAGCGCACCGCGCAAATGCTTCCCGCGCGAGCTGGTATTTGCTGTCGTCTCGCAGCTGCTGTCCCTGATCTGCTGCGCTGATGCAGTGCTCCTTCTCGCTCTCGTTTGCGGCCCTCGCACGTATGCTCCCAAACGCAAGCGTCAGCAACGCGGCGGACCAGACAAACGCACGACGTGCCATTCCGTGATGATCCCTCATGGACGTCGCTGCGACAAGTGCACAAAAGACCACGTGGGGCAGCGAGTGCCCGATGGATCAATAGAAGAGAAAGGGCCACCAATTCTTCATCGGTGTAGTCCCGTCGGCAGCGTAAGCCGTGTTGTAGAGTCCTGGGACGCTCTGTCGAAGGTAGATTTGCCAACCGCCTCCACACCCATCGCCGGACTGCACGGCCAATGCACCCTCTTTGGCAAGCGAATAGAGATCGGAGCGATCGCCTCCGCCTGGTCCATCGTGCATCCCGTAGTGTTCGCATCGCGACTCAACGGATTGAGGATTGACGTAGTCCCATTCGGACCGCGCGTTCGGCGGGAAGTGCGCTGTGCCACAGCCCTGGGCGAACGGGTCCATCATCCATGCCCCGCCGTCCATGTAAGTACCCTGTGCGGCGGTCTGCCGCGGATACGTGATGCACCCTAGAGACGACGCGCACCAAAGGTCGGCCCATCGGCTGAAGCTCGTGCCGAACCGAGCGCCGAAGTCCTGGTTGAAGAAGTGACTGGCGTTCACGGCGAGATATGGGATTGCATGATACGTGTTCTCGAGTCCGACGGAGTGCGAGACCAGATCGCATCCCACGTCGTTGATCGGGCTTAGGTATGCGACGCGTGCCGTCGCGTTACAATGAGGAACCGAGACGGGCCATGGCTCGTACCCGGTGCGGCCATCGAAGACACTTGCGATGGGGACGTTCTGGCCGTCGTAGACCTGCTTGCTCTCGACGAGTTGGGGCGGCCGGCGCGGCGTCCCCTCGTCACCGGTCAAGAGCCACAACTCGTTGATGATGCCGTGCTCGAAGAGTTGACAGAGTGTGAGCAATTGAGATGGGTTGGCTGAATCGGCCACCAACGTCTCGGCGAAGAGGCGGCCCATGTCGAACGCGCCGTTCGCATCCGTTGGCAATCGCGTGCTCGCCGCGCGTTGCCCCCCTGGAGGCGGGGGTGGATGGTCGGTGAGATCGACGACGCCCACCAGGGTATAGGTCAGAAACGCGGGCGCCATCGGGTTCATGTATCCGTGGTATCGCGAGCTCTCCGCGATCGCGTCGACCCGGCCCTGGGCCAGCATCCGTGCCTGTCGCACGCTCCAGGGATTGTAATAGTCGAACACCAGGACGCGTGGCCGCATCTGCGTGATGCTGTCGTGATGTGCGACCAACCAAGGGTCCGAGTTCGCGCTGCTCACGGCGTTCGGCCAGATCAGCGCCGGGCGGGTGTTCGCGTCGGGCACCGCCGGATCTCCCGCGTCCGACGGCGGCGTTGAACTCGTGTCGGGCGCCATTGCGGTGCCCGCGTCAGGCGCGATCGTCATCGAGTAGATCGGCGCCGCATCAGGAAGATCGACGGCGTCGATCACGCGCGTGCCGCAGTGTGTCGCGGGAATGACGATGACCAGCGAAACCCAAGTGTGGAGACGAGTGCGGCAGGGGGTCAAGGCAATCGTCCCATGAGTGCGCCGTCGACGAGCAGCGATGGATTGCCGATGCGACCCACGTCGGCATCGTCGATTTGCACGACGCTCTGCGGCCAAGCGACCACTCCGCGCGCTTGAATTGTGAGGGACAGCGTGGAGATGAGGGGTATTCCGAGGCCGAGCCCGATCGTGGTCAAAAGTGACAGGTGGTCGGTGACGTATGCCATGCGCGGCGCAACGGTGCGTCCGGCAACGTGAATGTGCTGTCCGCCGGTCCCAGCGAAGATGTAGGGCACGAGAACCGATCGGGGCCACCATGTCTTGACTGCGTCGAGCATCCCGAGTTGTTGCTCGATCGTCGCCGTGGCAACTGCGGACCCGCTCGCCGCAGAGAGCGTGGACGCGGAGCCGAACCCGACGACACTCGCGCGGAGGCTGAAGCCGTGTGGCCAGCCATAGGAAATCACGGCATCGGGGGCCCAGGTCATTCCCGTGGCCCCAAAGTTTTCTACGATCCCCACGCCCAGCCCAATCCCGAGACCGGACGCGAACGGGGATCGCGCCTTGCGCTCGCCGTCTGACGGGGACAAGACCGGGCGCGAGCTCGGTGGTTCTCGGGTGGCAGCGGTCGACGAGCCTGCGGGAGTCCAGAAGTCTGCGAGGTTTGCCTTGAGGAGCTCCACTGCGCGCACGGCGAGGATTTCCGATTCGCGTCCGCGATCCGTCTCGTGCAAGAGCGCGTTCTGAATGATCGTCTGTTGCTTCATCCGGTCCGACACCCATATTTCGGCGACGGATGTTCGGCCCTCCGGGGGTTTGACGAAGATGGCGAATGCGGCGATCGGATTCAGGTCGCGCCCGGCCGTCTCCAGGGCGCGCCTTGCATTGTCGCTATTCAGCCGGAGGACGATGACGTCGAAGCCCGCGGCTTTCAGCTCGCCCTTCACACGCGCCATCGCCTCGGTCGTCAATTCGTCCGGCGTCGCGGGCTGAAGGAGAATCACCGCCGGTACCCGAGTCTCCGCGCTTAGAATTGGCTCGCCGTCCAAGAATGAATTCAAGGCCACTAGCGCTGCGAAGAGCGCAACAGCCGGACATTTCTTCATTGCGCTTGCAGCAGCTTGCGTGCGGACGGTCCATATGCGCCGTTCGGGAAACGTGCGAGGTACTCCGTAGCGATCGGCCGTGCGCCCTCGGTCCCGCGCTGTCGCTGAACGAGCATCATCTTGCGCCCGAGCGCCTGCGATGCGTACGCCCCATTCGCGCTTTCGCCCAAGTACACGCCGTACCATTCGAGCGAACTCGTCTCGTTTTTCTGGCCTTCCGCCAGCCCTCCCAAGAAGAACGCCGCGTCACGCGCCTGTACCGAGCCCGGATACCGCAGACGCTCTGCCGTCAGAGCCCGTTGGGCAACGTCCGGACGCTGCGCGTATCGCGCGGCGTCCGCAAGTGCCGCGAGATCGACGGCGGACGACTCGGCCAGCACTCTATCGAGTCCCCTGGCCTGCGCCGCCTCGATGACTGCCTCGAAATCTCCGTGCGCAACGCGGACCACCCATGTCGGTTCGTCCGCGCGTGCGTTTGCCGTTGACACGACCGAGCGCGGAGTGGATGCGACCGGCGCAACGCTCGCAACGCGCTGGGGTGAAGCTGTCGCGGGCGGAGGCAAGGGAGGAGCCGCCGGCGGCTGCGGGTTTTCTACCGCAGGTGGACGCGCGCTCACTTCGTCGACGAGCGACAGCGTTCCAGCGTTCGCATTCGCGATGAGGCGTTGACCGGCGTCTACCTTGACCCCGCCCAACGCGAGTGGTCCTTCGACGGTCACCGAACCCTTGCGAAGCTGCAAATCGAGGGTTTGCTCGTCGACCCGCCAAGCCAGGTCGAACTCCGTGCCCGTCACGTGAACGATGTAAGGTCCGGCGTCCAGCGTCCAGCTGCCCCGCGGCTGAGGATGAATGCGAACGTGTAGCTTGCCTCCTTCGAGCATCACGTGAGCACCGCGCACCTCGAGACGTGAAATGCGCATGCGCGTCCCCGGCTCGAGGCGAAGATCGGAGTCGTCGGAAAACCGGACCGCCGCGCCCACCGATGTCGAAGACACATAGCCGCCGTCGGCGACCCTCGCACTTACGACCTCGAACGTGATCGCGCGTTCATGGACCAGATAAGCACCGACCGTGGCGGCAAGGGCGACCGGTAGCAACGCCAAGCGCAGCCAAGGCCCAGCTCGGTGCTGCTTCGGCGCAGTGCCGACGAGGGTGCGCTCGAGGCGATGAAAGCCCGCCTGTTCCCTCGCGCCGAGAGCATCCTCCGACGCATCGCGCGCCACGTTCACGAGACGGGCGACCAGTTCGTCGGGCGTCGGTGCTCGATCTTGCGGCGTCATGACGCATCATCCTGGCCGAGGCCGGCAAGATACGCCATGAGGGCGTCGTCACGCTGGGCGTGAGTCACGACGCGCCGCCACGCATGGGTGAGCCGTCTCTTCGTGGTCGCGATAGAAAC
>JALYHX010000015.1 GCA_030776305.1 Myxococcota bacterium | reverse complement strand
GCGTCGAGCAGCGGGCGAACGACTTCCTGGCGCATCTTGTACGCTGCTCGATTCGCCACGAGGACACTCGAGATCCGCGCGATTTCCTCGCGCTCCTCGAGCCCGTTCTGCAGCAGGGTCGCGCCCGTCTCGACAAGGTCGACGATCAGGTCCGCGAGCCCGACCAGCGGCGCGAGCTCGACCGAGCCGCGAACAGAAATGACCTCGGCCTGCACGCCGCGACGCGCGAAGTGCTCCGTCGTACAGCGAGGATATTGCGTCGCAACACGCGGCACGCCCGTCGGTCCGGGCTGTCCTGCTAGCCCGGCAACGACCATGCGGCAGCGGCCGATTCCCAGATCGAGCGGCTGATACAGGTCGGAGGGGCGCTCCATCAACACATCGCGCCCGCAGACCCCCAAGTCGGCAGCACCGTATTCGACGTAGGTCGGTACGTCGTCCGGTTTGAGCAACAGGAACCGCAATCGTCCTCCGGGGATCTCACGGACGAGCGAACGGTCGTCCGCCAACAGCACGTCGGCGTCGCCCACGGCGCGCGCAAAGAGCGGCGCGACGGCCCGCAGCACCCTGCCTTTGGGGAGCGCGATCGTGAGACGATCGATCATGAGTCAGCTCCCTTCACGCGCTCGATCTTCGCCCCGAGGCCCCTGAGCTTCTCCTCGATCCCTTCGTATCCGCGATCGATATGGTACACGCGCCGAACCTCGGTTTCGTCCGCGGCGACCAGGCCTGCGATGACCAGCGACGCACTGGCGCGCAGATCGGTCGCCATCACACTCGCACCGTAAAGCTTGTCGACCCCTCGAACCACCGCCGTGTTTCCCCGAAGCGCTATCTTTGCTCCCATGCGCTGCAGTTCGGGCACGTGCATGAAACGGTGCTCGAAGATCGTCTCGGTGACGACACTCTCGCCAGAGGCCAAGCACATGAGGACCAAGAACTGGGCCTGCATGTCCGTCGGAAAACCAGGGTGCGGCGCAGTCGTTACGTCTGCGGCACGCAGCGGCCCGTCGCGTCGCACGCGAATGTTCTGGCCTTCGCTGGAGACGTCCACGCCCGTCGATCGCATTTTCATGACGAGCGCTTCCATGTCCGCGAGCTCGGCTCCCTCGAGGACGACGTCCCCGCCGTCGGCAACTGCGGCCGCAACCATGTAGGTACCGGCCTCGATCCGGTCGGGGATGATGGCGTGATCGAAGGGCGAGAGTTCTCCGCGGTCACGGCCCTGAACATGTATGACGTCCGTGCCCGCGCCGTCGACCTGTACGCCCATCTTGTTGAGCACCCGCCCGAGCTCCTCGACCTCGGGCTCGCGCGCGCAGTTGACAAAGGTGCTGCGCCCCTTGGCGAGCGCGGCGGCCATCATGAGGTTTTCGGTTCCGGTGACAGTGGGGATGTCGAAACGGACGTCCGCACCCCGCAACCGCCCGCCACCTCCCGGACCATCGGCGATGACATAGCCGCGCTCGAGGCGAATGTTGCATCCCATCGCCTCGAGCCCTTTCAGATGCTGGTCGATGGGCCGAGCACCGATCGCGCACCCCCCCGGCAAGGAAACCTTGGCTCGACCATAACGAGCGACCAGTGGCCCCAGAACGAGGACGCCGGCCCTCATTTGCTTGACCAGCTCGTACGGTGCCTCCGGCCGGACGCTGCTGCCCCCCCCGACGGTGACCTGCGGCGGTGACACACCAACGTCGCGTCCGAGAAACCGCAGGAGCGCGGCGGTTGTCTGAATGTCGCGCAACCCTGGCACGTTGCGCAGGCGACTCGCCCCGTCCGAGAGGAGCGTGGCGCACAGAATGGGGAGCGCAGCGTTCTTCGCACCGCTGATTCGGACCGAGCCGCGAAGCGGCTCGCCGCCTCGAATTCGGATGGCGTCCATGGGCGCACTCTAGTGCACCGTCGTCGAGATGCGACCCATCGCGTGTGGCGATTGTGCGGGTCGGGCCCCCTCTCCTCGTTCCATCGCTACGAGCGCCAAACTACTTTCCAGGATTCTGGGTCGCCTTCAGGCGCGCCCGTAACCTCGGTGCGTACCCTTCCTTGTTTTCCTGTTTCGCGCGACCAACGGCAAGAGCGTCGGCCGGGACGTCCCTGGTTACGGTCGTCCCCGTTGCCACGTAAGCGTTGTCCCCCACAGTCACGGGCGCGACAATCTGCGAATCGCTGCCGATGAATGCCCCCGCTCCGATCACGGTCGTGTGCTTCCGGAACCCGTCGTAGTTGCAGAAGATGGTCCCAGCCCCGACGTTGGCATTTTCGCCGATCACGCTGTCGCCAAGATAGGCGAGGTGATTGGCCTTGGCCCCCCGGTGCATTTGCGTCTTCTTGGTCTCGACGAAGTTGCCGATATGAGCCTCGTCGCCGATGTCGCTTTCGGGTCGCAGGTGGGCGAAGGGACCCACCATGGCCCGCGCTCCGATTCGCGCTTCTGTGGCGACAGAGTACGGCCGAATGTTTGCTCCCTCTCCCACGTCGACGTTCGTCAATACGCAACCGACGTCCACGACCGCACCTCGGGCGATGCGAGTGGAGCCGCGGAGGACTGCGCCGCTTTCTACCGTCGCGTCCCGCTCCAGCACGACCGTCGCGTCGAGGCGTGCCCCGTCGCTCACGGTCGCGCCCGCCAACCGCCATTGCCGCGCGATGCGTGAGTGCATCGACTGCTCGACCCGCGCAAGCTGCTGGCGATCGTTGATCCCGGCGATTGCCTCCAGGGCGCACTCGACCGTGGTGATTCGCTCACCTGCGTTGATCGCAAATCCAACGATGTCCGGCAAGTACAACTCGCCTTGAGCATTGTTCGGCGCCAACGCGGCAAGCCCCTCCCGGAGGAGCGCAACATTCGCCGCATAGATTCCCACATTGATTTCGCGGACGGCGCGCTCGTCATCATTCCGGAGGTCGCGGTCCTCGCGGATCTCCAAGACCCTGCCGTTTTCACGGACAACTCGTCCGTAGCCCGTGGGATCGTCGGCAACGCATGTCGCGACCGAGAGCGCGGCGGGAGACTGCGCCTCGTAGAGTGGGGCAACCACCGAACGCAGATCGCCGCCGGATACGAGAGGCGCATCCCCATTCAAGATGAGCACATGGGTTACCTCCCGACCGAGGGCGGCCAAGCCAGCGCGCGCCGCGTCGCCGGTGCCGAGCGGTCGATCCTGAAGTGCCGTGCGCACTCGCCGTCCGGCGAACGCGCGTGCGAGATACGTCTCGACGGGCTCGCGCCCGTGACCTACGACGACGACGACTTCGCCGCAGCCGGCATCGAACGCCGCCTGTACGCCGAAGTGCACCATCGGCAAACCGCAAAGCGGGTGCATCATCTTTGGCAGCGCGCTCTTCATGCGCGTCCCCTGCCCTGCCGCCAGTACGATCGCGGTG
>JALYHX010000014.1 GCA_030776305.1 Myxococcota bacterium | reverse complement strand
CCGTCGTGGTTTTCGCGGCTTCGGTGAAAGAACCCGTGAAGATACACCTCGTGGCCGGCCCCCTGAAGCTGCCGTAGCCGCTCGCAAAAGCGTTCGTCGTCGAGGATCGGCGAGCGACCATGGAAGTTGGGCACCACGAGCAGCGCGGGTCGCGCATCTACCTGATGGCAAAGCTCTACGGCTGCCTCGACCTCTTCGGCCCAAGCAGGGGTGACGTCATGGATCGAGACGTGAGTGGTCACGGCCTGAATCGCCCTCGGCAGCGGAGCACGCGTTAGCACGCTCGCAGCAGTTCGTCGTATACGGACAGAACTCGGGTGACGTGCTGTTCGACCGTCGGGACGCGGGATGCGGCAGCGAATGCGTGCGCACGGAGCTCCACCGGGCTTCGGACCAGGAGCCGCTCGATGGCTGCGGCGCATGCTTCCGGATCGAGAGCGCGGTACGTCTCCGAGCACGTCGGGTCGGCACACTCGGCGGCACCGCCTTCGTCCGGCACGACGACCGGCAGGCCACATGCAATGCCTTCCGCCACGGCGAGACCTGATGTCTCGTAAGGACAGCCGTGCACAAGCAAGTCGGCATTCGCCAGGGCGCTCGCAAGGATCGCGCGGTCCTTCTCGAAGCCCGCGAAGAAAACGCCCGGAGGGGCCCGTCGCTCGAGCCGCGCCCGCTCCGGGCCATCGCCAAAGAGCACCAGGACGCAAGTCCGGCGCGCGCGCACGCGCTTGAAGGCATCGAGGATCACGTCCCAACGCTTCTCAACGGCAAACCGCCCCACGCCTACCAGGATCGTGCCCCGAGCGCCTCCGGTGAGCTCGCGTAGTCGCGCCTTGGTTCCCGCGCCGGGATGAAACGTCCGCGACTCGACGCCGAAAGGCACATGCACGACCCGCCGCACGCCTGCCTCGCGCAACGCGCGCGCTTGCGCGACCCCGGCGACGAACGTGGCATCGAACGGGATCAGCAATGCACGCACCAGGTGACGTAGCGAGCTCAGCGCAATCCTGGCAGTGCGTGCGCCGAATGATCGAGTCAGCGCTGGCGCCACATACACGCCCAGGTGATCGGAATGCCAGAACGCGGTCCGCACGGGGGTGGCGCGTCGTCCAGATGCAACGATCGCAGCCGTGGCGAGGTAAGGCGAATGCGCCTCGATCACGTCGGGGCGCTCCGCCCGCACGAGCGGCACAATCTTGTCGAAACGCCCGAGCAAATGATACGTGCGGTCGTACGGAAGAGCCGGGCCGGCCACACGGACGACACGCGAGCGCGACGTCTTCGTCTGCCCAGGCGCGCGACTTGCGTCTGTCAGTACCACTTCGTCTCGCGGCCCGGGGGCAATCACCGTGTGATCGTGACCGAGACGGCACAAAACGTTACCCCTGATCGATAAATGGCTTCGAATCCCGCCTCCTCTTTCGGAATAGAATTCGGTGATGTCGACGATTTTCAAACGACTTCTCCGGGCGCGAACGGTACTACGCGTCGCATCGCGGCCCAGCACGAACCGAGTCTCTCGCCATTCGCGGCGCTGTCGGCCCGAGCGGGGAGACCCTTACGCGTCGCGATCCTGAGCGATTTCACGCGCATTCCATACGCGAACGGTGCGGTGTTTCAGACACGGTTCCTGTATCAGGAATTGCGACGCTGTGGTCATCAAGTCACAGTGATTGGTCCGCACGACCCGGAGGCTCGCCCCGACGAGCTCCCGCCGGACACCGTCGCACTGCCGAGCGTGCCCCTCAAGACGTACCCGGGATTGCACATTCCGATGCCGCTCGCGTCGTGGATCTTCGATCCCGATCGGTGGAACTTCGACATTTGTTTCGCGCAGGCGACATCGATGCTTCTCGAGTTCGGAATTTGGTTACGCGAGATGAAGGGCGTCCCTCTTCTGTGCGTGAATACGACGCATCTCGCCGCGGCCTACGACGTTCTCTTGCCCGAGCGGCTGTCGAGGAACGATCTCGTTCAGGCCGGACTGCATCTTGCGCTCAAGCGCCCATGCGAGAGACTCTTCGCGGACATCTACAACCGAAGCGATGGCCTGATTGTCCTGAGCGAGGGTCTACGGACGTATTGGCGCGAGCGCGGCGTGACGGCACCGATCCATGTCATTCCGCGCACGGTTCAGCCCGAGGTCTTCGACCGGCCGCTCGGCCCGGATCCGTACACGCACCTCATCGAACGCGAAGGATTGCCCCAGCGCGGGCCGCGGCTTGTCTGCGCCGGGCGACACACGCGTGAGAAGTCTCAGGACCGTGTCATTCACATTTTTGCCGATGAGGTTCTCGTTCATGAACCGGACGCGACACTGACACTCGTCGGCGCGGGGCCGGACACGCCTTACTACAAGCGCGTGGCACGCGACCTCGGCGCGGGACATCGCGTGTTCTTCACCGGTGAGGTCCCGTGGACGACGATGGCGGACTTCTATCG
>JALYHX010000013.1 GCA_030776305.1 Myxococcota bacterium | reverse complement strand
TCCTGGTGTCGACCCTGGCGGCGAAGAATACGGAGAATCGCAGGGCGCTTCTCGCGATTCAAAAAGCGTTCCGGATTGCGTACCGACGCACGCTCGAGGCCTGGAAGGCCGGAGAAAGAGAGAGCGTGTTCCCAGTCGGAACGTGGTGGATGCGTGTCCATCACCGGGCAAGATGCGACCTCGAGCCCGCGACGGGGTAGGCGGCATCAGCAGAGACCTTGAGCCGCAAAGTGCGCTGACGCATGGCTACGTTCGCGAAAAGCAGTCTCTGGCGTTCCTTGTCATCGGGGGCTGAGCGGACCAGGCTGCGATTGCGTCCCTTTTCGTGAGGGCCCGCGGGTGCTAGCCGCGATGGCCTCGATCTGGTGCGCGCGCGGCGCTACCGCCACGACGCGATCGGGCCATTCCGGACATCACCGCATCGATCTCGTCTCGCGTCGGGGTTGGGTTCGCCGGTAACCCGGTTACGCCCCGCCGGACGGGGTTCGCCGGTAACCCGGTTACGCCCCGCCGGACGCCCCGCGACGGAGCTCGGTGACCTGAAACAGCGGTGGGCTGCACGAGGGCAGGCTCGTCGCGGCCGGACGCCCCGCGGACCAGCGAGCGAGCTCACGTCGGTATCGCGTCGTGCGGCGGGTGGAGGAGGACCGTCAGGTCGTCATTAACGACGAGCGGCGGGATTAGATGACGATGTCCGCGCGCCTCAAGCGTCAACCCAGCCCTGGCACTACACCGAGCGTCGGCCGCTTCGAGCCGAGCGCGTAGGCCAAGAGATGAGCGTCCATCCAAGCGAGGTCGTCGGGCCGAGCGTCTACCCGAGCGCCCGAAACGCTCGGGGCAGACAGGCGCGCGTACCCAGGCGAGGCGCGCGCGCGGTCCATCGAGGGGGAAGGCTTATCGCTGCTTCCTTTACGCTCCTCGCATCCCTGATACCCTATCCTTCGATGCGGGGTCGAGCCATGTTGTCGGCGGCCTTGCCCATTGCAATCGCTTGCAGCTCGAGCTCCAGCACGAGCTCAGCAAAGGATCCCGCGCAGGCTTGTAAGGACACGGCAGACGCCGTTGCCAAGGCCGGGGTCCGCTGCGGGCGTGGCACCTATGGGGCGAATTACGACCAGTTCGTCCAATCGGCCGGCAACGGCAACTGCGCGAACGTCGTCAGCGTGCGCGACGCGACCTCGCTCTACAACACCTGCATCCCCTCGTTGTCCACGATTTCTTGCGCCGGCTTGCAGGCACTCATGATTGACGCTTCGTGCAAGGGGCAGTTGCTCCACATGGGGTTCCAACTCCGGCCCATCGCGAACGATGCCTGGAATTCGATCGGCGCCCCGGTCGCGATCAGCTCCGACTGAGCACGCGGAAGCCCGCTGCGCTGAGTGTCCTCGTATCGAAGCGGCAGCGCGTCTCAGAACGGCGTGCCGCGACCTTCTCCCTCGGCAACGGCGCGCAAGTCTCCGCAAGCATCGACTCCGAGGTCGCGGTGCTCGTCCGGATCACGCGCGACGTCGAAACACTCCCACTGACGGCTGTTCTGCGTTGCGAGGAGTTTCTTCGTCCCGCGCATCGCCCCCCAGTTCTTGAACGCGCAATCAAAGATGCCGCTGCAGTTCGTCAGGACCACCTCGCCCCCGGGCGTACCGCCGCGCAGCAAGCTCTGTCCCGGCATTGCACGTCGAAACGGGGCAACTTCTTGCGCATCCCAGATGCCCATCAGATCGAGCAGCGTGGGCAGAACATCGAGCTCAGTCAGCGGCGATCCGGCGAGGCCGTGCAGCCTGGTCTCCTCG
Organism: Myxococcota bacterium; assembly: GCA_030776305.1. Classification (GTDB taxonomy): domain Bacteria; phylum Myxococcota_A; class Polyangia; order Polyangiales; family Polyangiaceae; genus Palsa-1150. The sequence continues at coordinate 9,490 of JALYHX010000013.1, read as the reverse complement.
TCTCTCGTCAGTGCACCCCGTGGCGCGTCGATCCAGAACGGAACGCGCACTTCTTCATCGTACACCCCCCACGTGTGGCCAATGGCGCCGCGCTCGCGGATTTGCTCGCCGTGATCGCTCACGAACACGACGACGACGTGGTCGCCCCCGGGCATCGCGCGAAGCGCGCCGACGAGGTGCGCGACCAGCGCGTCCTGCCGATGGATCGCGTCCTTGTACCGATTGTGTACTTTGGCTGCATCGCCCGCGCCGAAGGCATTCGTCTGCGGCTGGAAGGGGGCATCGCTATCGTCGATGACGTAGGGGAAGTGGGTGTTCGAGAGGTGCACGACGCCGACGAAGGGCGCGCGCATCGCAGGCAGGTCACGCACGGCGACGTCGACGAGACGCGCGTCGTCCGCTCCGAGCTCGTAGGTGGGATCCCTCTCCAAGTCGGTTGCACTGACCCGATGCGAGAGAGGGAGCCCTTCGAGCCACGTGCCCGAATTGGCGAACAACAAGTTCTGCGACGTCCAATAAGCGGTGTCGAATCCCGCGGCGTGGGCGTATTCCCAGAGCAACGGCGCGGTGTGCAATGTTTTGCGCGACGCTGTCGGGGGCAGGCCGCTCCATAGCACGGCAAGAGAGAGCGCCGTCGTCGAGTCGAGCGCCCGCATTTGCACAAACCCGAAGCGGTCGGGCAGCAGCGCGTTCGTGAACGGCGTCGTGCTGCAGTCGGGGCTGGGGAGGCTGCACGCGTCCGTCGCACGCACGCTCTCGGTCACGACGAAGAGCACGCTTCTCCTTTGCGCCCGCACCGCGATCGGTGCGACGTCTACGGGTGTCCGCGGTCCGGGCCGGGCGCGGTCGACGCCCTCATCGTGGTTCCAGCGTGCCATCGCCAGTCGTCCCAGCGACGCGACGTAAAGCACGTCGGGCGAAGCCCCTTGCTGACTTCCGGCCAGGTGGGCGTGCACGCCGAACGCAGCGACGAGGAGTGCGCCGACGGCCACGTCGAGAGCACGGCCGGCGCGACCGTGCGCCATGGACGCCGACCCTCGGCGCGCCACGACAAGCAGCGCGGCCAGCACCACCGGCGGCAACACGGCGCGCAAGAAGCTCGCGCGATCGCTCCAGAGCTGCTGGCCCACGCTCGGCAGCATGGACGTGCCGACGATCACCGCGCGGGGGTTCATGTATGCGTGGTAACGGCCGAAAAAATAGAGCTGCGCGCCCACCGCGAAGGTGGCCCCGAGCATCAACAAGACGCGCGCTCCCGAAGCCCCCGGAGCGCCTGCTGCAGCCACCAGGGCCCCCCACAGGACACCGCCCAAGACGAGTGTCGCGATGTAGGTGGCGACAATCGCCGCGGGCCAAGCCGCAATCAGCTCTCGTCTCGCGATCCAATCGACAAGGGCAATACCCAGCCCAGGGACAGCGAGAAGCGCTGGCGAGACCCATCCCTGGCTCGCCCCGTCTGCCTTCGGCCATGACTTCGCCGCGGTCCTGAAGGGGAGGACTTGGTGGCGCTCACGTGACACCATGGTCACGCTGAAGAAACGCCGGAGACGGCCCCAGCGTCAAGTGGCCTCGCGGACGCGCCCCCCATCGGTCGCTGTGCGTCTAGTTGCATCCATGCGCATGAAGTTATAGATATGTGTCGTGGCCGTCGTCGACCTCTCGGTACCCCAGCGTTGGGAGCTCTATCGGGTGCTGTCCGAACCGATTCGGCTACGATTGCTTGCGCTCGCCGGGCAAGAGGAGCTGAGCATAGGAGAGCTCGCCGATCTCCTCGGTGAAGGTCAGCCAAACGTGTCACGCCACGCGGGCGCGCTACGTCAAGCGGGGCTGCTGCGCGATCGGCGCGAGGGCACGCGGACATTGGTGCGCGCGGCGTCCGAGGCCGCGAGCGATGCAGTGGTGGCCGACGCGATGGCGAGCGGTCGCGCGCTGTGCGAAGCCGACGGAAGCCTCGCGCGCATCGTCGAGGTGCTCCGCGTGAGAGAAGCCGCCGCGCACGAGTTCTTCGCGCGACCCGGCAAAGCGAGGGTCGACGCGATGCCCGCGGAGGTTGGCGCATATCTGGCTGCTTTCGGATGGCTGCTTCCGAGGCGCGCGCTCGCGCTTGATGCAGGGACGGGCGACGGAAGGCTGCTCGAGGTACTGGCGCCCACCTATGAACGCGTCGTCGCGGTCGATCGCTCCGGCGCCCAGCTCACCCGCGCGCGGGAGCGGGTGGCCGGGCGCGGCTTCGCCAACGTCACGTTCATGCAAGGGGAGCTCGATTCGCGCGAGCTGCGGCGGGCGGTACGAGGCGGGGCGGATGCCGTATTCGCGTCACGCGTTCTTCATCACGCGCCACGCCCCGCAGTGGTCGTGGCGCACCTCGCATCGCTCTGTGCGCCTGGTGGCGTGCTCGTCGTCCTCGACTACCAGAAGCACGACGACGAATCGATGCGAGAGCAGGCTGACGCATGGCTCGGGTTCGAGGCGGCCGAGCTGCGACGTTTCGCGCGAGCGGCCGGGCTTCAAGATCCGCGCGTCACCCCGATCCCGAAATCGTTGTGCGGCGACGGTGCAGACAAGCATCTCCAGTGGCAAGTACTCGTTGCCCGTAGTCCGAGGAAGCCCTCGACCATCACGTCTGCGGCTGCGCCGCGGCGGGGTGTACGCATCGGAGTCACCAAACAAGACAAGAGGAACGAACATGGCTGAGAACTACAAGGTGAAGGACATTCAGCTCGCTGACTGGGGACGAAAAGAGGTAGCCATCGCCGAGAGCGAGATGCCGGGCCTCATGGCGCTGCGAAAGGAGTTCGGCCCCTCCAAGGTGCTCAAGGGAGCGCGCGTCGCCGGTTGCTTGCACATGACCATCCAGACCGCGGTGCTCATCGAAACGCTTATCGAACTAGGCGCCGAGGTGACGTGGACGAGCTGCAACATCTTCTCGACGCAGGATCATGCCGCCGCCGCCATGGCCAAACGCGGCGTCCCCGTCTTCGCCTGGAAGGGGGAGACCGAAGAAGAATACTACGCATGCATCGAGATGCAGCTCCGCGCCTTCAAAGGCGGCAAGGGGCCGAACATGATCCTCGACGACGGCGGGGACCTTACGGCCGTCGTGCACGACAAGCACCCCGACCTCTTCGCTGGGTCCGACCCGGTTCGCGGTCTCTCCGAGGAGACGACCACCGGCGTCCACCGCCTTTACGACATGGCGCGCAAGGGGACGCTCAAGGTTCCGGCGATGAACGTCAACGATTCGGTCACCAAGTCGAAGTTCGACAACCTGTACGGGTGCCGCGAATCGCTCGGCGACGGGCTCAAGCGAGCGACCGGCGTGATGTTCGCCGGGAAAGTCGCGGTCGTGTGCGGCTACGGCGACGTCGGGAAGGGCTGCTGCCAGTCACTTCGAGGATTGGGCGCGCGCGTCATCGTCACCGAGATTGACCCGATCTGTGCGCTCCAGGCCGCGATGGAGGGCTACCAGGTCTCGACGCTGGAGGATGTCGCGCCGATCGCCGACATCTTCGTCACGGCCACGGGGTGCGCGAACGTCATTCGTCCAGAGCACATGCGAGCCATGAAGGACCAGGCGATCCTTTGCAACATTGGTCACTTCGATTGCGAGATCGACGTCGCATGGCTCGAGAAGAATCCGGAAATCAAAGAAGTGAACATCAAGCCCCAAGTGGATCAATTCGTATTCCCGGATGGCAAGCATCTGACGCTATTGGCCCGCGGGCGCCTGGTGAACCTGGGCTGCGCCAATGGACATCCGTCGTTCGTCATGTCGTCGAGTTTCTCGAACCAGACCATCGCCCAGATTGAGCTGTGGCAAAACCACGCAAAATACGAACGTCGCGTCTATACGCTGCCGAAGAGCCTCGACGAGAAGGTCGCGGCACTGCATCTGCCGAAGCTCGGCGTGAAGCTCACCAAGCTGACCAAAGAACAGTCCGAATACCTCGGTGTGGCGATCGACGGACCCTTCAAGCCCGAGCACTATCGGTACTGATCTCCGCTCCGTTCCGACCATTTACCATCACGGGGGACTGTCGAGACGCGCGGCGTCCGCCAGTTCCTTTGCCCAAGCGCGGATCCGTTCTTCGCGCGGACCCTCCAGCATGATCCGCAGCTTGGGCTCCGTACCGCTCCATCGCACGAGCACGCGCCCGTCGTCCCCCAGCGCCTTTGCAACTTTGGCCGTCGTCCTCGAAAGACGGCGCATGTCCTGGAGCGGTCTGCGCGCCGGCAGCGTGAGGCTCTCGAGTACCTGTGGAACGCGCTGCATCGAATTCCCTGCGAGCTCTGAAAGGGGGCGTCCGCCTCGCAACATGAGGGCGAGCACTTGCAAGGCCGCGAGCATCCCGTCCCCCGTCGTCGCATGGTCGAGGAAGATCGTGTGGCCCGACTGTTCCCCTCCCAGGTTGTATCCGCCGGCGCGCATGCCCTCGACGACGTAACGATCGCCGACCTGCGTGCGCACGAGCTTGCCTCCCATGCGCGACAGGGCGTGCTCGAGCCCGAGGTTCGACATGACGGTGGCGACGATGGTCTTCTTTCGCAATGTCTCGTCGTGGACCATGTGCGCGGCACACATTGCCAAGATCTGGTCGCCGTCGACGATGTTCCCCTTCTCGTCGACGAGGATGACGCGGTCTGCATCGCCATCGAGCGCGATGCCGATGGCCGCGCCGCGTTTGACCACCTCGGATTGGACGTGCTGCGGGTGGAGCGCGCCCGCGTCCTTGTTGATGTTCACACCGTTGGGCCTGACTCCGATCGCGGTCACGTGGGCCCCGAGCTCTTGAAGCGCGAGCGGCGCGATCCGGTACGCCGCGCCGTGCGCCGCGTCGACGACCACCCGCACGCCGTCGAGCGACAGATCGCGGGGGAACGTTTGCTTGAGGAAGACGACGTAGCGCCCTCGGGCGTCCTCGAGCTTCTCCGCGCGGCCGATGTCCGGGCCCGTCGTACGCCGACCGAGCAGCACGTCGTTGCCCATCAGGCGCTCGATCTCGCTTTCGGCGGCATCCGGAAGCTTGAAGCCGTCCGCTCCGAAAACCTTGATGCCGTTGTCCTGGTAAGGATTGTGGCTGGCGCTGATGACGATCCCCGCGTCGGCGCGCATGCTCACGGTGAGGTGCGCCACCGCGGGCGTCGGCATGGGGCCGAAGAGGAGCACGCGCCCCCCCGCCGCGCAGACGCCTCCCGCGATGGCCTGTTCGAGCATGTACCCGGACAAACGCGTGTCCTTCCCGATGAGGATGCGCGGCACATGACTCTTGCCGCGCCCCGCGACGAACGTCACGGCGCGTCCGAGTTGGAGCGCGAGCTCGGGCGTCATCGGGTGCTCGTTGGCCACACCGCGGATGCCGTCGGTTCCGAAGAGCTTTCGCTCGTGATGGACCGCTTTCTTCATCAGTCCCGAAAATTCACGAACTGCAATTCGATACCGAGATCCCGTTCGCGCGCCACGCTCATGGCCGCTTGCAGGTCGTCCTTGTTCTTGCCGCTGACGCGCACCTGCGCCTCCTGAATGGACGCTTGGACCTTCAATTTCGCGTCTTTGATCGATTGCACGAGGACGCGCGCCTTCTCGACTTCGATTCCTTCTTTGATCTTCACGACGATGCGCGTACCGCCCTTGCCGGTGGGCTCGGGCTTGCCGGGCTCGGTGAAGCGCAAGCTCACCTTGCGTTTGACGAGCTTGTCCTGAAACACGCCGAGGGCAGCTCTAGCGCGATCTTCGCTGCCGGAGCGAATGGTGATCGCGTCGGTCCCCTTCTCGAGCGCCGTGTCAGTGTCTTTGAAGTCGAAGCGCTGGGAGATCTCTTTTTCGGCCTGGTGGAGGGCGTTGTCGACCTCGTTCCACTGGACCTTCGAAACGATGTCGAAGCTCGGCATGTGCAGTCACCAATCTAACCGCACGCGCACTTTGGTTCAAAGCGCCACGGGCGGGTCGCGCGGGAGGCCCAGCAGAAAGCCGCGCGCCTCACCCACGAGTGCGATGGAGCCGGCCACCACGACGAGCGAAGGGCCCGGCTCGCCCGCAAAGATCGAAAGCGCCTCCTGCGTCGACGGCGCGGTTCGGCCGGCGAAGCGGGTCGCCATGGCGGTCACTTCGACGGCGCCGCGCGGCCCCCCACGGGGCCCCACGTAGCAGCGCGTTCCGGCGAGCGGGGCGAGCGCGTCGAGCATTGGCTGCCAGTCCTTGTCGACCAGCGCCCCGAAGATCAAAGCGACGTCGTTGCGCCGTATCGCCAGCGATTGAAGATGCCGTGCGAGGGCGTGGGCACCGTCGGGGTTGTGCGCCGCGTCGAGGAGAAACTTTCCGATTCTTTCCATTCGCCCGGGCCAAGTCGCTCGCGCGATCCCGTCGGCGATCGCGCCGGACGTCGCGCCGACTCGCGCCCCGAGCACCGCCGCGATTCGCGCGTTGTCCTTCTGGTGCTCGCCGACGAGGCCCACGCGCGCGGGCGTCGGGACGTGTTCTATCGTGCTCGTCGTCGCGCGGCTCGCACGCGCGACATCGTCGATTGCCGCGCGCACTTCGGCCGACATGGGGCCGAGGACGATGTCGAGGCCGGGCTTGGCGATGCCCGCCTTCTCGCGCGCGATCTCGACCAGCGTGGTTCCGAGGCGGTCCGTGTGATCGAGCGCGATCCGCGTGATGGCGGCGGCCATGGGGGTGAGGATGACGTTCGTCGCGTCGAGCCGCCCGCCGATGCCCACCTCGAGAATCCCGAGATCGACGCCCGCTTCGCGGAACGCCAGGAACGCCGTGAGAGTCGACACTTCGAAGAACGACAGCTCGGGATCGGCTTCGAGCGCGCGAATGAGCAGCGGAGCAAGCGCCTCGTCGTCGATGGGTTCTCCGTCGACGCGAATCCGCTCGGCGAATCGACAGAGGTGTGGCGACGTGTAGACGCCGGTCTTCAACCCGTGCGCCCGCGCGATCGATTCGACCATCGCGCACACGCTGCCTTTTCCATTCGTTCCTGCCACGTGGACGGCGGGGAATCCTCGCTCGGGATGTCCTGAGCGCGCACACGCTTCGTGCATCGCCGCCAATCCCAGGCGCATGCCCAGCGGAATGCGTGCGTAGATGCGGGTGAGTGCATCGGCGAGCATCGGCATGGCTAGGCCGCGAAGGACGGCACCGGCGTTCTTGCTCGCAATGCCCGGCTACTCGGCGCCGCCGCCGTTGGTGAGGCGCTCCGGCGGTGTCAGATGGCCAAGGATCATCGCGATCTCGCGCTTCATGTCGAGACGGCTGACGATTCGATCGACCATTCCGTGCTCAAGCAAGAACTCGCTCCGCTGAAAGCCGGGGGGCAGTTTTTGGCGGATGGTTTGCTCGATGACCCGTGGTCCAGCGAACCCGATCAGCGCGCCTGGCTCGGCGATGTTCACGTCGCCGAGCAGCGCGAAACTCGCGGCGACGCCGCCCGTCGTCGGATGCAGAAGCACGCTGATGAAGGGAAGCACGGCATCTTTGAGTCGCTGGAGTGCCCCGACCGTCTTTGCCATTTGCATCAGGCTGAGAATCCCTTCTTGCATTCGGGCGCCGCCGCTCGCCTGAAGCAGGACGACCGGCAGACGCTCGGCCGTGGCGCGCTCGAACAGGCGCGTGACCTTCTCTCCGACGACGGACCCCATCGATCCACCCATGAACGCGAAGAGAAATAGTCCCCAGGCAATCGCCTGCCCGTCGAGGCGCGCCCGCCCGATCTCGATCGCCTCCTTGGCGCGCGAGGCCTTCTGCGCCGCGGCGATCCGATCGGGATACGACTTGCCATCCGCGAACTCGAGAGGATCCCCTGGCTGGAGGTGCGCGTCCCATTCTTCCTGCGAGTCGGCATCGAGCAAGAGCTCGCGCCAACCGGCCGAGCCGAGCTTGTGATGCTGGCCGCATTGCGGGCACACTTCGAAGTTCGATGAGAAGGCGTCGGAGGGGAGGGTCTCCTCACAACCGTCGCACTTGCGGAAGACCCCCTCGCCAATTGTCTTCTTCTCGGCGGCGTCGAGCTCGGGCGTTTTTTTCTCGGGCCAGGGCATCGTCGGGCTACTTCCGTTTAGCCGAAGATACCTCCGACCGCGATATGTCGCGCCTTTTGACGCGCCGCGCGGCGCACGCGTTAGACCGCCATCGTTTTCAAATCCGGCCCAATCCGCAACGTCGGCTCCGTGCGCTCCTGCACCTCGCGTGCACTAATGCCCGGCGCCACCTCGCGCAAGACGAGCCCATGGGGCGTCACGTCGATCGTCGAAAGCTCGGTGATGATCCGGTGCACGACGCGCTTGCCGGTCAGCGGGAGGTTGCATTCCTCCAGTATCTTCGGGCCGCCGTCCTTCGCCACATGTTCCATGATGACGACGACGCGCTTCGCGCTCGCGACCAAGTCCATCGCGCCGCCCATTCCCTTGACGAGTTTTCCCGGAACCATCCAATTGGCAAGGTCGCCGTTCTTGCTCACCTGCATCGCCCCCAGAATCGCGAGATCGATGTGGCCGCCGCGGATCATGGCGAAGCTCTCGGCGCTCGAAAAGACGGCGCTGCCCGCGAGCATCGTGACCGTTTCTTTTCCCGCGTTGATGAGGTCCGCATCGATCTGCGCCTCGGTGGGGTAAGGGCCGATGCCGAGGAGGCCATTCTCGCTTTGAAGGACGACTTCGACGCCTTCCGGGATGTAATTCGCGACGAGGGTCGGCATCCCGATCCCCAGGTTGACGTAGTACCCATCGCGCAACTCCTGCGCGGCGCGCCGCGCGATCTGATCTCGGGTGAGCGCCATCGTCAGGCCTTCCGGGTCGTGCGTCGCTCGATTCGCTTCTCGTAGCGCTCGCCCTGAAAGATCCGGTGCACGTAGATGCCCGGCGTGTGGATGTGATCCGGATCGAGCTCGCCGACCTCGAGGAGCTCCTCGACCTCTGCCACCGTGACGTTGCCACCGGTCGCGATCATCGGGTTGAAATTCATTGCGGTGTGCCGGTACACGAGATTGCCGAAGCGGTCCCCTTTCCACGCTTTGACGAGCGCAAAGTCGCCCGTAATGCCTCGCTCGAGTACGTACGTTCGCCCGTCGAATTCACGGATTTCCTTCTTTGCGGAGCGCTTGACGACGCTCCCATCGGGCGCGTGCTTGAGAGGGAGCCCCCCGTCGCTGATGGCAGTACCCGCGCCCGTCGGCGTGTAGAAGGCCACGATTCCTGCGCCACCCGCGCGCAACCGCTCCGCAAGCGTCCCTTGGGGCGTGAGCTCCACTTCGATCTCTCCAGAGAGATACTGGCGCTCGAACTCCTTGTTCTCACCGACGTAGCTCGAGATCATCTTCACGATTTGCTTGTTGCGAAGCAAGATCCCCAATCCGAAGTCGTCGACGCCGCAATTGTTCGACACGACGGTGAGTCCCTTCGTGCCGAGCTCGCGCAACGCGCGAATGGAGTTTTCGGGAATACCGCAAAGGCCGTTTTTTTTTAAAATTATTTTCGCTCCGTCCGGTAT
>JALYHX010000012.1 GCA_030776305.1 Myxococcota bacterium | reverse complement strand
GGCCAAGCTGGCAGGCACTGGCACCGGCGATTTCATTGCGCTTGGGGCCCTCCTGGACCGGGGGGCGGACCTCGATCGCGCGGTCGCGTCGAGCGGCATCCTGCGCGGAATCGACGCATACAGCGGTCCGATGCTTGGCTTTCTGACGCACCGCCTTCTCTTGCAGGTGGGATCCACTGCGGCTCAGCGCCTCCTCGCCTCCTTGCGACCGCACCTGGTCGACTCATTCGGATCGCGGGCCGATGCACTGGCAGATGCACTTTCGCTGGAGCTCGAGCGGGCCGGCGAAGACATCCGCGCGGATGTTCGCAAGACTCATGAAACGCGTATCGCGGAAATGGAACGCCAGCGCTCGCGCCCTCAGACTGCGACGATCCCCTTCGTCGAGCTGACCGATTCCGAGGTCGAAGAGGTCCGCCGTGAGGTGCGGCGCTTCGCCGAAGGACTGCGGGGCGGAGCGCGCGTAAGGGCCCGCCGGCGGACGCGGCATGGCCGCATCGACGTGCATCGTACCCTCCGGCTTGCGGTCCGCACCGGCGGCGTTCCCATGCAGCTGGCGCGCGAGGAGCGACCGCGCGATCGGCCAAAAATCGTGCTTCTATGCGACGTGAGCGAGTCGGTTCGCGCTGTAGCCTGCTTCTTGCTCGAGTTCACGTATGCGGTGCAAGACCTCTTCCACAAGGCCCGAAGTTTTGTCTTCGTCAGCGACCTCGTAGAAACCACGCCGCTGTTCGCGCGAAAGCCCGTGCGAGCCGCCATTGCGCTCGCGTGGCAGGGGGGAATCGCTGGGCTTGGCGACAACTCGAACTACGGTCGCGTCTTGCGGACTTTCGAGGCGGAGTACGCTCGAGAGCTCGACGGCCGCACGACGGTCGTCGTCCTCGGCGATGGCCGCACCAATTACCACGACGCCGCCCCCGACGTCCTCGACCGGATCCGCGACCGCTCGCGTGCCCTCCTCTGGCTCTGCCCGGAGCCACGCAGTCAATGGGGCCAAGGAGACAGCGCGATGGGCGCCTATGGCCCCAAGTGCACGGCAGTCTACGAGGTGCGCTGCGCTGCGGACCTCGAGCTCGCCGCGCATGCGATCGTCGCGCGCGGATGACGTGCGTCAATGTTGCAAGAGGAACCTCGAGAAAGCTACAGCGCGTCGGTCGGAGGGTGGACGCCATGGACGTTTCCCGCGATGCGCTTGCTCGTCGTCACCTTGTTGTGCGCGTCGACGATGACCGCGCCGATGTCGTCGATCGACTCGACCAGCGCGAGCCCTTTCTCGGGGCCCAGAATGAAGACCGCGTCGTCGAGCTCGTCCGCGAGGAGGGCGGTGGGCGCGTAGATGGTCACGCTGCGCGACGCGGTGGCCGGATATCCGGTGTGTGGGTCGATGATGTGGTGGTAGCGTATGCCTCCGACGACGTATCCGCGCTCGTAGTCTCCCGCCGTGCTGAACGCGTGGTCGCTCACCGCCATCATGGCGAAGTAGTCGCCTTCGGGCCCTCGCGGATCGCGAATGCCCGCCAACCAGGGCGACCCGTCGGGCTTGTTCCCGTGCGCATACAGGTCCCCGCCGGCCTGCACGAAGAACGAGGATACCCCAGCATCGAGTAAGATTTGCGACGCCCGATCGACCGCGTAGCCCTTCGCGATCCCGCCGAGGCCGATCCGGACATGCGACTCGTCGAGGAAGACCGAGTGCGCAGCTGCGTCGAGCTTGACGTGTTGGTGGCCGAGATATTTTACACGCGCCCGTACGTCCGCCGCCAGGGGCGGGTGCGGGTCGAGGTCTTGGTCGAACTTCCAAAGTCCATGGAGCGTTTCGAACGTGATGTCGAACGCGCCCGCGCTGATCTCGCTCGCATGCAACGATTCCCGGATGACGTCGAACGTCTCGGGCCCGACGACGACCGGCTCCTTGCCGGCCGCCAAGTTCACCCGCGACACCTCGCTGGTCGGGTCCCACGTCGTCATGAGCTTCTCGATGCGAACGATCTCTGACGTCGCCGCGTCCATTGCGGCGTGGACGCGGGCCGCGTCGACCGCGGGGGTCGTGAATGCGGCGTAGGCGAGGTGCGTGCCCATGGCATGGCCTTCTGCTGTCACTTTCTCCGCGACGAACCGGGGCTCGGCGGGGGTGGTCGCGCCAGCCGAATCCAGGAGCGCCGTCGCACTCTTGGATCCGACCGCAGCCGGCAGGCCCATTGGCAGCGGCGCCTGGTCGCGGCAGCCACAGGAGACGGCACAAACGACGGCGACCTGCGCAACCGAAAGTGAGGCCCTCATCGGGTCCACGCGAGTAGTCTATGACCTCTCATGCCGCTTGCTCCCCAGGTCGCCTCATCGATAGACCGCGCGGTGGACGCCTGTTCGGACGAGCTTATCGCCCTGGCCAAGCTCATTCACGCGAATCCCGAGCTACGGTTTCAGGAGCACAAAGCGTGTGCCTGGGTGGGTGAGTTCGTCGCCGCGCGAGGGCACGCGGTCGAGCGAGGTGTTGCCGGAATGCCAACTGCGCTCCGCGCCCGCGCCGGACCCGGCCAGGGACGTCGCGTTGCCATTCTCGCCGAATACGACGCGCTCCCCGGAGTGGGGCATGCGTGTGGTCACAACCTCATCGCCGCCGCTGCGGCTGGGGCATTCGTCGCCGCAGCAGCCGTGGTCGATCCCGTGGGGGGCGAGATTGTTCTTCTCGGGACGCCGGCGGAGGAAGGAGGGGGCGGCAAGATCGAAATGATCAAAGCCGGGGCGTTCGACGGCATCGATGCCGCCATGATGTTCCATCCGTTCGACCGGGACGTCCTCGCACACCCGGCGCTCGCTTCGGTGTGGCTGGACTTCGAGTTCCAGGGCGCGCCCTCGCACGCCGCCCTCGCGCCTCAGGCGGGGCGTAGCGCGCTGACGGCCTGTCTCGACACTTTCCGACTCATCGATGGGCAGCGTGTCCATTTTTGCGATGGCACCCGCGTGCACGGCTTCGTCACGGACGGCGGGAAAGCCGCGAACATCGTCCCCGAGCGTGCCGCGTGCGAGTTCAGTGTGCGCGCGCGCAACAGAGGCGAGCTCGACCGCGTCCGTGCAATCGTCGAACGATGCGCGCGGGCCGCCGCGATCGCCAGTGACGTGCAAGTCGTGATGCACGTGCGTCAGGGTTACCGCGATCTGGTCAACAATATGACCCTCGCCCAGCGGTTCGGCGCGCACCTGCAGGCCCTCGGGCGAACGGCGCGCGAGCGCGACGACAATGTTGGTGCGGGCAGTACCGACATGGGCGACGTTTCACACGTCATTCCCTCGATTCATCCCTGGCTCGCCATTGTCAGCGAGGGAACCGCCCTCTGTCACGAGCGCCTCTTTGCCGAAGCGGCTGGCACCGAGAGCGCTGGACGGACTGCCATCGTGGCCGCCAAGGCGCTCGCTCGGACGGCCATCGAGGTCATCGCCGACTCCGATCTGTGCGCTGCGGCTAGCGCCGAGTGGCGCGCTCGAGCATCGTGACGTCGATATTGCGACGCTGGGCCTGTTGGACCACGAGCTGAACGAGCTCGCGCGCGCGCGCTACCTCCGGGAGCCTCTCGAAGCCCCCGTCCCAAAGCTCCAACGCGATTCGAGTGTCGTCGACCACGACGCGGAGCACCTGAGGCCACCCCCAGCGACGCGCCTTCGGGATGCCCAGCGGCAAAAGATATCGAGCCTCGATCCATTGATCCCCGACGAGCACCCCCCGCATGTGCGTCCGCAAGACCGTTCCCAGAGCGCTGGCCACGATGATCACCGCGAGGATGCTGGCGGAGACAGGACGGTCGCGGTCTCCTTCGACCGCCCACATGAAGAGCCGCGAGCTCGATGGGGCAAGCGTGTATGCGTAGAGGACCGCTCCACCGAGCACCAATGCACCAAGCAGGTAAGCCGCAGATGGCATGCGTGTGCGAAGGGGCGGCCCGAACTTCGCGCGTGTGCCCCCACCCGGCGGCGAGTACGTCATCTCGAATCGCGCGATCGAGCCGTTCACATCCGTGATGCTGACTCGGTCGCCGTCGTCGTCGATGGCTTCGCCTGGCGGGCTCTCGTCGGAGGTTGGCGGGCGATGCGAGGCAGAGGTCACGGGGCGCACTCCATCGTGACACATTTCATGGGCGGCCTCGACCGCTCTGGACGCGCGGCTTTTGGCTGGAGTACGGTCCGCGACCGATGACTTCCAGTGCTGGGACGGCCATCCGCTTCCCGTCCGAGGAATGGTGCACCGCTTACCGGGACGCGATCAACGCGAACGCGAGCTATCGGGCAGCCGCCAAAGACTGGACGCATGGGGCGGTCGCCATGGTCGTCACCGCAGAACCATCGATCGGGATCGCCGATGACCTCGCCATGTGGCTCGATGTGTACCAGGGCGAATGCAGGGCCTGTCGACTCGTAACGCGTCAAGAAGCTGACAGCGCCCCGTTCGTGATCGTCGCGACGTATGCGCGCTGGAAAGAGGTGATCCGCCGGCAGCTCGATCCGACCAAGGGGATGATGCAGAACAAGTTGAAGCTGACCAAGGGTCACATGCCCACGATGGTGAAGTACGTCACGGCGTCCAAAGAGCTGGTCGAATCGACGTCGCGCGTACCGACCGCGTTCGTCGATGAGTGATCGACCGCGAAACAGAACTTGACCAAAGCACACGATCTCTTCGATCATTGACCTCGTGAATGCGCACACGGCGCCTGCGGTGGTGCTGGTCGCTGACGACGAGCCGACGATGTTGGAGCTCGTCGTACGCCACCTGCGGTCGATCGATGAGCCAAAACTGGAAGTGATTGAAGCTTCCGACGGCGATGAGGCGTGGAAGCTCGCGCGCGAGCGACTGCCCGATCTGGTCGTTCTGGACGTGATGATGCCTGGCATGAGCGGGTGGGAGGTCTGCCGAAAGATCCGTCAAGACCCCGGTCTGGCGCACACCGGCGTGCTCATGCTCACGGGCATTGGCGAAAGCCTCAACGAGGCGACGAGCCCTCTCTTCGGAGCCGACGAATACATCGACAAGCCGTTCGAGTTCGATCAACTCGACGCGAAGATCAAGACTGTCCTCCGGAGGCGAGCCGCTCAGCGGGACGCCGTGCCCAGGCCGCGAGGCCGCGAGGCCGGGCGGTCATCGCTCGGTAGCAACGGCATGGGGATGCAGTCGGCCGGACCGAGACATCGGACGTCGCCGAAACGGTCTTCTCGATCGTCGACGAGTACCCAAGGAAAACGGAAGGCACATGAATCCGCCACGGCGGAGAAAGGAACGAGGAACATGGCTGCGAAGAAGGGTGCCAAAAAGGGCGCAAAGAAGGGCGCAAAGAAAGCAAAAAAGGCGAAGAAGGCGAAGAAGGGGCGCAAATAAGTTAGCGCGGCTCGGCGGTCGCGTCCCTCGGGGGGGATTTCACGCCGAGCCGCTCAGTGCCATCGATGGCACGTAAATAATGCAAAGATATCGGAAGATCGCTCGGGGCGATGCTGCCCTCGAGCGACTCTTCAGGTAGTCACGTTGTCATGGGATCGGGCGGGAAGCGGAAACGCGGCGCGAAAGCTCCGTATCGCGCCAATCTCGTCATATGTATGCGTGAACCCGGTCCGTTCACGGAACGCGCGCGCATCGACGACGACTGGGTATTTAACGTGCGCGAGCGCTCCGGTCGGCAACTTCGGGAGACCGAAGCGCCCGAGTAAACCGGCAATCACGAACTCGGGGAGAGGCACCGGCAGGCGGCCAGCTTCGCGCACGACGCGTCCCAGCGGTACGGCTTGCGGGCCCGCCACGTTGAAGACGCCTCGAGGCCGCTTCGCGATGGTCAGGGCGAGCGCCGAGACGACGTCGTCCTCGTGCATGAACTGAAAGAGCGGATCGAAGCCGAGGATGAGCGGCACGCGCTTACCTCGCAAGAAGCGCGCAAGCGTACCGTCGCCGCCGGGACCCAGCGCATAGCAGACGCGCAGGACGGTCGTCGTCAGCTCAGGGGATCTCCAAAGGGCCGTGGCGGCATAGAGGTCCGCCGCGACGAGGTCGGCCAGCTCTGGGAAGCGACTCAATTCTTCCGGCGGCTCGTCCTCGGTATGAAACAAGGGCGAGTCGGGGCCTGCTCCATAGAACGTGTGCCGGCCGACGAAGATAAGATGTTCGACGCCGTGCGCGCGGGAGTACTCGAAGACGGCTCGCGTTCCATCCAAGTTGATCCGATGGCGCTCCTCGCCCGGCATGACGAGCGACGTCACCGTCGCCATGTGCACGACCGCGTGCGGGCGCACCTTGCGAAAAACGTCTGCCGCCGCGTGCTTTCTGACGTCCACCTCGTGAAACTCGATGGGGGCGTCGGGCCAAGCACGACGATCGATGCCGACGACCTCGTACCCATCGTGGACGAGGCGCGCGACCAGCTTGCGCGCGATGGCGCCCGAGGCGCCTGGAACGAGAACCCTCACGGCGCGCCGTCCGTCTCTGCGGTTGCCCCCCCTCTGCGACGGCGGACCCCCGCAGAGAGCATTCGGGCGATCGCAGCCTTCACGTCGCCGACGTACCCATTGACGATCTCGTCGTCCTCGTTTCCCGTGCCGGAGAAGCGCATGGGCGGTCCGTACTCGATCTCGATCTTCACGGGCATTGGGATCGGAATGCCGTACGC
>JALYHX010000011.1 GCA_030776305.1 Myxococcota bacterium | reverse complement strand
TCTCCGAATCGCCGCCGCGATTGATCAGCTCGCCCCTGTCGTCGTTGTGGGCGTCCAAGTTCATGTTCGTTTCGTTCTTCGCATCGGTCGGGCACTGGTTGCCCCCGCGACCGCCGAGAGACGACGTCACGATGCCGATGTGCATGTCGTGGACCGGAGGGAACTCCGGCTTGCCCATCGTGCATTGACCCGCGCCATCCGAGATTCCGAGCGTCTTGCCCATGGGGTCGACGCAATTCGGTTGAACCAGGCGGTTGATGAGGTCCGGAACCGCCTGGGCGAGGAGCGCTTGCTTGTCGCCCATCGACGCCGAGTTGTCGATCATGAACAAGAGATCGATCTTGTCGACCGCCTGGTTGTGAATGACGTTCGTGACGATCGTCTTCAGGTTCGGGTCCCACGTCTCGACCGGCCGCGTAAGGCACGCGGCGCCCACCACGCCGACCACGGCGGCGGCCCTCAGCAGCGCGGTTCCGTGTCTCAACCCTCGATTCATGATCGTGCTCCTCAGGTTCCGACCGCGCCCCGGGAACCCCGGGAGAGGCCATCCGTCACTCGATTACCACGGCAAGGTAGCGTTCTGCGAAGAAGAAGAAGCGAACAGATGACCGCTCGCTTGGGTCGGCGACTTTCAGGTCGGCTTGCCGTCTACACGTGTCGACCGCCTCGAGCCGCGCTGTCGCGAGTTCTGGTTCTTGTGGAGAGAGCATGACTCATGCCCGCGCCCCTGAAGCGAATAGTACCGAAGAAAACGCGGTTTCCAAGTGCCCAGGATCGTCAACTGCGTTGGCGCTTGTCGTCTTCCGTTGGCGGCGCTGACGGATGTAGGTCAACCGCCGACGTAGGCACGGGAAACGCGATGCGAAGTGCTTTCACATGACGCGCCGAGACGCCCGGGACGGCGAGGAGCGTGGCGTCATCGGTGGCCCGGATGGTGGCCAGGTTGCCCACGTGCCTGAGGAGGGCCTTCTTTGCCTTGTGACCCAGCCCCTTGATGTCATCGAGCGGCGAGTGCATCTGTCGCTTCTTGCCGCGCCGCATTCGTGCGCGATTCGAGAACCGATGGGCTTCATCACGCAATCGGGCGAGCAAGAAGAGAGATGTGGTGTTGCTTTTCAGCGGAATTGGATTCTTCTGCCCCGGCACGTAGACGCGGTCGGTGAGTGCTTCGCCGAGGATGGTTTCGCGTTCTTTGGCGAGAGCCACGATCGCGAGGTCGTGCAGACCGAGATCGTGGGCGGCGGCCAGCGCTACCGCGAGTTGACCCCGCCCCCCGTCCACGACGAAGAGATCGGGAGCGTCGTCATCGCTCCGGCGACTGCTCGCAGGCGACGGCTGGGTTTTCGGCTCGCTCTCCGGTGCGTGCTCCGCGAGCGTGCTGGGCAGCTCTTGCGCCTTGATGGCGCGGCGAAAACGACGAGCGAGCACTTCGTACATCGCACCGTAGTCGTCGTTCAGCCGACCTTGCGTCACGGCGGGCATCGAGTCCCCGCGCACATTGAACGTGCGATAGCGCTTCTTGTCGAGCTCACCGTCGGACATCGCAACGATCGCCCCCACGGTATCCCCTCCGCCGAGATGTGAAATGTCGCAGCACTCGATCCGCCTCGGCAGCGAAGGCAAGCGCAGCCGCTCTTGCAAGTCGCGCAGCCGGTCTTGGACGTCGTCGTTCTGGCGCCGCTTCTCGACGAACGAGTGGCGCGCGTTGTCGTTGGCCATTTCGAGCAGATCGACGCGATGGCCGCGCTTGGGCACGCAGAGAGCAACCTTGTGCCTCGCACGGTCGGCGAGCCACTCGGCGATCCCTTCGATCCCCTCGGGTTCGCACGGCAGAATGATCTCGTCGGGCACGAACGCAGCCAAAACGTCTTGCTCTGCGCTCTCCAGTCCCGTGGCCTTTGCGAACGCTGCGCCGTGGTGCTGCGCGAGGAACGCGCCGATGATCTCGTCGTCCGGGATCTCCGCCTGCCGGATCGAATAAGTCGCCACGTCGGCGAGCTTTCCCGCGCGCACGTGAAGCAGCGCGATCTCGACGAGCTCCCCCTCTCGGTAAAGGCCGACGACGTCGCGGTCCACGTCGTCGATCGTCACGACGCGCTGCTCCTGCCGCACCTTGTCGATCGCGCGAAGTTGATCGCGATACACGGCGGCGAGCTCGAAGCGCATCTCGCGCGCGACTTGCTTCATTTTTTCTTCGAGCTCGCGCGACAGCTCGTCGTGGCGTCCCTCGAGGAACTTGCCGACGGCGTCGACCTGCTCGGCGTACCAGGCGGGGTCGACGCCAAGAACGCATGGCGCGGGGCAGCGCTTGATCTGGTGCTGAAGGCAGGGACGCCTGCGGGCGGCGAATTCGACG
This sequence comes from Myxococcota bacterium, assembly GCA_030776305.1. Lineage (GTDB taxonomy): Bacteria > Myxococcota_A > Polyangia > Polyangiales > Polyangiaceae > Palsa-1150. Next base: position 4,376 of record JALYHX010000011.1, on the reverse strand, counting down.
TCGCTGCAAGTGCGCAGCTGAAAGTACTTGTTGACGAGATGCAGCGTTCGTCGCGCGGCGGTCGCCGAGTGGTAGGGACCGAAGTAGCGCGCGCCGTCTGGCGTTGGGCGGCGCACGACCTCCAGGCGCGGCCACTGATTTGGTGGAGCGTTCGGTGCAGCGCCTTCCGCGGGCGCGGCGGCTACCATTCGGCCGAGGCGAAGGGTGATGAAGTCCTTGTCGTCCCGCAGCTTGACGTTGAAGCGCGGCCGGTACTCCTTGACGAGATTGTTCTCGAGAATCGTCGCTTCTTTTTCGTTCGCCGTGACGATCGTGTCGAGATCGCCGATCGTGCGCTGCAGGATCGGGATGAAGGCCCTCGAGTCGCCTTGGGCGTCCTGGAAGTACGATCGGACGCGGGCGCGCAGCGACTTCGCCTTACCGACGTAGACGACCGCCGCTTTCTTGTCCTTGAAGATGTAGACGCCCGGTTGAGCCGGCAAGGCGTCGAGCTTCTGGATCACCGCATCGGGGAGCATTGCGATTGGCTGCCAACATACCGCCGCCCGGTCGTCGTAGCATTCGCGGCGGGTGGTCCGCGGAGAACCTCACCCGTGCCCGCCTGTCGCGCTCATCTGAGCCCGAAGGCCCACCGGACATACAGGCCCGCGCGGGGGCCGTCAGCAACCGGATAGGGTGGTCGCAGCCGAACCGTTGAACATCACGTTCGTCAAGGTGATCATCGTGGCCGCGGTGCATGTCCCAGCGCCGCCCGACAGATTGATCATGTTGAGGGAAATGTTCGATGCTGGCCCCGTGATGCTGTAAACAGGTCCGCTCCCGGTGCCCGTGACACCGGTGATGTTGATGTTCCGAAGCGTGGTGACCAGAGAAGGATCATGTGGCGCAATGGTCGATTGGCTGTATTGCGTCGTCAGGTTGATCCCGTCCTTGCTCCAACCGAGGGTGAGATTCTCGAACCAGAAGTTCTCGAGGACTCCGCCGCGCCCATTCAGCGTCTTGATACGGATGGAGTCCTGAACGCCCATGAACTTACTGGCCGTTGCATACACGTTGTTCACGCCACCGGACATCTCACTTCCGATCGTGATTCCACCATGCCCGGTCGTCGATTGCACGTTGCGAACGACGATGTTGTGACTCGGTTTGCCAACCGCGATTCCGTCCTCGTTCAGTCCTGCTTTGATTGCAATGTTGTCGTCGCTCGTCGCGTAGGTCGCGCCGTCGATGAGAACGTTCGAGCACGAGTCCGGATTGGTCCCATCTCCATTCGAGCCCGTTCCGTTCGCACTCGTGTCCACTTTGACGTTTCGAACGATGACGTTGTCGGAATAGAGTGGGTGCAAGGTCCAGTACGGACCCGCCGTGACCGTGGGGCCATCGACGAGAAAATTCGTGCAACCGTTGCATTCGACGAACGTCGGACGCAATCCCGGCGCGCCATTCGGTTGAACCGCGTTTGGCGGCGGCGGGAGGGTACCCATGCCCTTGGGAAGGGCTGTGTAGTACATCTGGTAGATATTGGCAGCGACGGTCATGGAGGCGGTCTTCCAGTTCCCGATGCCCCCTCCCCAGGCCGGGCCGGGACCTTTGAGTGTTCCGGTCCCCGTGATCGCAACGTTCGTGGCGTTGAGCGCATAGACCAGCGGCGAGTAGTTCATCACGTCGAGGCCCTCCCACCGCGTCAAGACAGCGGGTAGGTAATCGGCCGCACTCGCGCTGAACGCGATCGTCGCCCCCGCGTCGAGATGAAGCTCGATGTTGCTATCGAGCTGAATGGCGCCGCTCGGCCAGGTGCCTGCGGGTACATCCACGACGCCACCTCCGGCGGCTTTCGCGGCGGCGACCGCATTGTTGATCGCGGTTCGGTTCGCCGCGGCCGTCGATCCGGTCTTCGCGCCGTAGCTGCTGATGGAGAAGATCGTGCACGGAATCGTGGGCGGAGTGAACGTGAGGGAGTTGTCCGGCGCTGCGAACGGCGTCATCACCGTCACGGGCGCTGTATTCCTCCAGGTGCACGTGCCAGGCGTTCCTCCGTCCCCGGGGGGAGGAGGGGATCCCGAGCTCGAACCCGTGCCGGAACTGGAACCGGCGCCCGAGCTCGATCCTGCGTCCGAGCTCGAGCCAGCACCGGAACTGGAACCGGCGCCGGAGCTCGAACCCGAGCTGGAGCTCGACGTGGTGCTCGAGCCCGAGCTGCTTCCCGAGCCGGTACCTCCGCTCGAAGTCGAACTCGAGCCGGAGCTCGAACTCGATCCCCCGTCGGACTCAGGGTTGTGTCCCCCGTTGTCAGATCCGCAAGACCCGGTCGCGGCCACAGGGATGACGAGTGCTGCCAATGGCAACACGTAGTTTTGATAGCGCCACATGCATGTCTCCCGAAATGTTCGCCCCCACAGAGGGAAGGCCCTCATCACGGAGGTAAAGGGGGCGACATCGACAATCCTGCTGCTGGATCAGCGTGAGACGGACAAAAGACCGGAGGCGATCTGCGGTCCTTGGGCGGAGCGCCAAATGGCGTCCGCACTCCAGTCGATTGAACGCAAACGCATGCACGTCGTCGGGCAGGCGCACAAAAAACGGGACGGGGAGGGCCACCGGTTTACGGCAGCGCTCCCCGTTCCCTGGTTGTCACCACGCCTCTACGTGGTGTGCGGCGTCGCAGTGACGGGGGTCACGACGATGCCGGTGACGGCACCTTTGACTCCCTTCTTCTGCTTCGCACTCATCGTGTGCCGCGCCACGCGAGTTGCCTTGCGCTTTACGGCCGCCGCTGCCTTGACCTCGACCGTCAGCGGTGTTCGCGCCTTCGGATTCAATCCGAAGTCCGCGAGCACGTCCGGCGCGCTGCCGTAGGCTGCCTTCACGAACGTCACGAACGCATCCATCAGGATGCGCAGTGACGGCATGTCGGCTTTCTCGGCAGCGACCTTTGCTTTGGTCGCGGCCTTGGCGGTGTCCACGTCGCTTCGCAGGTTCACGATCGTCTGAAGGAAGGTCGTGATCTGCGCCGGCGTGAACGAGGCGCCCCGCGAGAGCATGACTTGCGTCGTGTTCGCGAGGTGCTTGTTCGTCCCCGCGATCAAATGCTGCGCGAGGACGACCACCGAGGCTTTACCTTTTGCTTTCGTTGCCATTGGACTATCTCTCCTTTCCGAGGGCGCACATCGCCTCGATGCGGGCGAGCCGCCCGGTGCCGAATTGCCCCGAGCGGGTGTGCCTGGTTCGTCTCCCTTCGATCTACAGTCCGACGCCGATTCGCGATTCGCCGCGACACGGTCGAAAATCGACCGCAGGGCGTCCGTTTTGTGCGCTTATGTGCGACCCATCGCGTGCATCCGGCCCCGGGCCCCGCCGAGACGGGCGTGAGTCAGAGCGACTCGCGAATGTTCCACGTGGACCCGCGAGCGAGTCAATCGGTCACGGCCTCGGGTCCATCGGGCACGCGCACGAGTCAGCCCGACTCGCTCATGAGTCGACGATGCCCGCGACCGAGTCCGACATGCCCGCCCGCGAGTGACGTCGACTCGGCCACGAGTCGATCGGGCACGGCCACGAGTCGATCGGGCACGGCCACGAGTCAATCGGTCACGGTCACGAGTCCGCGTGACTCGCTCATGAGTCGATGATGCTCGCGACCGAGTCCAACGTACCCGCACACGAGTCGCGTTTACTCGCGCTCGCACAGCTGCGCATGACCCACAGGCCAAGCCGTCCTCGCAGGCGCTCAGCGGTTTGCGGATTCAAGCCCATTCTCTTGACGGACACCAGCTCACCGGCCTCCTCGAGCTGGTCAAACTTCTCGGCACGCCATTGGTGACGACGGAAGAATTCCTCCAATTGAGCCTTTGATTCGAACGCACACTCATTCAGCTGGCGTTCCGTGAGTCCAGCAACCGCGGCAATCATGCGCTTGCGCTCCTCTGAAACCAAACCGGAATCCGCACGCATCGAGAAATCAGGCGTGATCCACGTTCCGGCAGGAAAGTCCTTCATCAACGCACGGATGTTGGCGGCCAAAGTCTCCCGCTCCTCGACGCTGAGGTACTGCACCAACCCCTCGCACACCACGAACAGCTCGCGTTGGCGGTTGAAGGGCGCGGCAGCCGCGCTCAGCTCGGGGGCAACCAGCGCATTGGCGGTGACCACGGAATGGGTGCCGCGCACGTTCACTGGAAGGGAGGCAAGGAGCCTCCGTTTCTCGGTGTTGACCGACTCCAAATCGCTCTCCACGTAGCGCAGGTCATGATCACGGGCCAGCGCAAGGCCGCGCAGGGAAAAGCCGCTGGCGAGCTCGAGGACCTGCGTGGCGCCCAGTTTCAGCAGCAACGCCGCAATGCTCTTGTACCTCGCCTCAAACATCGGCGCGTACTCGT
>JALYHX010000010.1 GCA_030776305.1 Myxococcota bacterium | reverse complement strand
GTTACACGGTCGGGCACGAGCCCGATAGTATCGAGTTTTCGACGCTCGGCGGGTGGATCGCTACACGGTCGAGCGGGATGAAGAAAAATCTCTACGGCAACATCGAGGACTTGCTTGTCGACGTGCGCATGGTGACCGTCGAGGGTGTGTTCGGCGGTCGCGCGCCCAACCCACGCGAGTCCGTCGGTATCGACACACGCCAACTCGTGCTCGGCTCCGAGGGGAGCCTGGGAATCATCACGAGCGCCATCGTCAAGATTTCGCGCGTTTGTGAAGTGCAGCAATACGGATCGGTCGTCCTTCCTGATTTCGAGACGGGGTTGTCATTCTTGCGCGAGCTCAGTGCATCAAAGGACGTGCCGGCGAGTGTTCGACTGGTCGACAACTTGCAATTCCGGTTCGGTCTTGCCCTCAAGCCCAAAGCAACGGGCTGGCGAGCTTACAAGAGTCGATTCGAGGCCTGGGTGGTGACGGGCCTCAAAGGCATGCGGCCCGACAAGCTCGTTGCGTGCACGCTCGTCTACGAGGGCGACAAGCAGCTCGTCGCGCGCCAGCGAGCAAAGGTGCGGAAGCTCGCAGCTCGATTCGGCGGATTGCCTGCGGGCGCGCAAAATGGGCGGCGCGGCTACCAGCTTACCTTCGGTATCGCCTATATCCGTGATTTCTTGATGAAGCATCACGTGCTTGCCGAGTCGTTCGAGACGTCGGCGCCGTGGTCCGCGGTGGGCAAGATCTGCGCGAACGTCCGGCGGCGGCTCCTCGAGGAGCATCGAAAGCGCGGCCTTCCGGGCACCCCCTTCTTGAGTGTGCGCGTCACGCAGCTGTACGATAGTGGCGTCTGCATCTATTTCTACCTCGCCTACTACTACAAGGGGGTGGCTGACCCCGCGCGCGTGTACGTCGAGCTCGAGCTAGCTGCACGCGAAGAGATTCTGGCGGCGGGCGGTTCGCTGTCTCACCACCACGGCGTCGGCAAGATTCGGCAATCGTTGATTTCCGCTGTCCAGTCGCCGCTCGCGCTGGCCTGCGTGCGGGCAGCGAAGGAAGCGCTGGACCCGACGAACGTGTTTGGGGCACGAAACAACGCTTTCGGCGTGACGATCGCCCATGGCTGAGGTCGCGACGCAGAGGGTGCCGATCGGTCCGGTTCTCGTGACGGGTCTCACAGGCTTTCTCGGTGGCCACCTCGCTTCTGCCTGACCACCGGTGCGCAGCCGGCCAGGCTCTTGACGGTGCGACGCAGCGGTGCAAGGCGGTCGCAGCGGGAAGGCGCGGGTCTGGTGACCGAACTGACGGGAGACCTGCGCGACGACGCGTGGTTCTCGCGCGCCGCGGAGCATCGACCGGATGCAATCGTTCACACCGCGGCCGTCGTGCACCACAGCCGCCGTGGCGGCGAGGAGATGCATGAGGTGAACGTCGGCGCGACCGTGCGCCTCGTCCGCCCCGCAGCGCGCGCGCACTGCCGAATGATCTTCGTGTCTACCTCAGGCACGGTCGGGTGCTCACGTGACCCCGACGCACGACCGGACGAGGATGCACCGTTCTGCGAGCCCGTGGTGTCTCGCTGGCCCTATTACGCCTCCAAGATCGAGGCCGAGCGCCAAGCTCGGGCGCTGGCGGACGAGCTTGGGGTCGAGCTCGTCATCGTGCGCCCGCCCGTCATGCTGGGCCCGGGCGACTGGCGTTTGCGTTCGACGGGCCACATCGCGCGTCTCCTCCGGGGTCGCGTGCCGTTCATCGTGCCGGGGTCGATTCACTTCGTCGACGTTCGCGACGTGAGCGCCGCATTGGTGCGACTCATTTCCCTGCCGCGCCCTCGCATCGTTTACAACATGCCGGGTACGTCGTGGTCTCTGGCCACGTTCTTCGAACAGTGCGCCCGCCTCGGCGGCGTGGCGAAGCCTCGTCAGCTGCCGGGCCGAGCCGCATGGCTCCTCTCGAGCGGTGCAGAGGCGCTCTCTCGGCTTTTCGGCGGCGACCCGGGTTCGCTGCTTCCGGACCCGGTGGCAGCTCGTCGCGTACCCGATTTTCGACCTTCGTCCCGACCGTTGCGATGTGCGTCGCTACGTCCGTGATCTCGCCCGCGTCATGATCGACTTGTCGCGCCAGTACGGGATCGACGCGAGCTTCGTCGAGGGGGACAGCAAGCTTGTCGGCGTTTGGGTGGATGTGGCAAGCCCGACGAGCGCAATGCTCGCAAGATCGCGTGCGCGGGACCGCGCTCGGGGGAGTGGCCCGGCGATCCACGAGAGGACGGTGGCGCGAAGCGCGCGGCGAAGCTCGGCGCGATCGGAGTGCGCATCTCGCGCTGGGTGACGATGCATGGGTTTGCGTTCAATGTGTCGACGGACCTCGACGCCTTCCAGCTGATCGTTCCGTGCGGCCTCATGCAGTATGGCGTCGCCTCGCTTGCGAGCTTGGGTGCGCGCACGCCAAGCGTCGCGGAGGCGGCACGCGCAGCGGTCGCTTCCTTTGCGCGTATCTTCGAGGCTGAGGGGACGATGGTCGATCCAGCCGGAGCCATGACGCCAGTGTGATCACCCGGTGGTGGTCTGTCCTCCGCGCCACCTTCTTTCACTCACTCTGTTACCGCTGACTTTGCCCTGCGTTGAAGGGAGGTCTCCGCGCGCCCGTCGTTGAAAGCGCTCGTGAGCGAGTAGCTGGGGCTCGCTTTCGTCTACGACGCCGTAGCCGGCGCTGACAGACGGATACCGAACGTTGCACGACTTGCGTCCAGCCTCCGCAGATGCATCGAGCGAGCAGGTAAGCGGAAAAGGGTTCCGAGCGGCAAAAGTCAGCAACCACCGGAACTCGTTTCACGCTCCGGTGTCTGATCACGGCCCCAGCGTTCCTTCGGTCGCGCACGAGGACGCTTTCGAGGGCGACAACACTCCGGTCAACAACGCGCCGCTCCGCGTGTTAATCCTGATCCGGCCTGCGCCGCCAGCACCCCCCGATTGTTTGGAGGTCGCGCCGGCCGGTTGTC
>JALYHX010000009.1 GCA_030776305.1 Myxococcota bacterium | reverse complement strand
GTCGAGCACGATGAACGTCTCCTGCCACGTGTCGTGACGATGGACCGCGACGCTAGCACTGGGCGGCTCGAGCGCTTCGAAGAGGCTGTACGATCCTTCGTCCTCGCCGTCGGCCCGCTTGAACGCGATCTCGAGTGGGCCCACCTGGTAGGGCTTTCCCTCCATCGACCGGAAGTGCAACAGCTGCTTCGTTTCGCTCATCCGGCGATGCTACCCGACTCCGCTTCATCGAAGCGCACGAACGGAAAGGCGCTGCCAGGCCCGAGCGAGTGAAGCAATGGGCCGTCTGCTCTCCGACGTTCCACACCGTGGAGGGATGTGCCGGTGGGCGAGTGCGCAGATCACGCGGAGCGGAGTATCGATACCTTGCTCCGCGGCATTCGATGGCTTTGTGGCCCGAGTGTTTTCGCGTGTCCGTGAGCCAAAGGCGGGCGGCTTGGAGCCTCTCGTCCAGCTCGTTGCCAGCGCGTCGTCGTGTGGGCGATAGTGGGGCGTGAGCAGTTCCGAGCCCGCGCGCGCGAACGCACCGAATCCGAGCCCGACGGTATTGCGACCGCGGCGGCTCGTGGGCAGGGACCGCGAGATCCGGGACGTCAGCGAGAGCGTCACCTCGGCTCCGGTCACGACACTGCTTGGACCTGCGGGGGTGGGCAAGACCGCGCTCGCGATCACCGTCGCGGCGGCTTGTTCACGTGACTTTCGCGGCGGCGTGACCGTCGTTTGGCTCGGCTCGTTGCGGTCATCGGAGCTCGTCGCCGCCGAAGTAGCCGCGCAGCTCGGGTTGCCGAGGTCGGGTGGACAGTCTTTCGAGGATGCGCTCATCGACTGGTTGACCGACCGGGATGTTCTGCTCCTGATCGACAACTGCGAGCACGTGGTGTCCGCCGTCGCCGACCTCGTCGACGGGCTGACCGCGCGTCTTCCGCGCCTTCGGGTTCTCGCGACGAGTCGAGAGCCCCTGTGGATCGATTGCGAGGCGACCTACAGGCTTGCTCCGCTATCCGTGGTCGGCCCGGACGCGAGCCTCGAGGAGGTCCTTGCGAGCACGGCGGTTCAATTGTTCCGAGAGCGCGCGGGTGAGCGTGCACGCGGAGCGCTCGACACCGAGGCTGCCTGCCGTCTCTTCGGAGAGATCTGCCGCCGCGTCGACGGGCTCCCACTCGCGATCGAGCTCGCCGCCGCGCGCGTGGCGGGCCTCGACCCGGAGGACATCGCCTCGCATCTCGATGATCTCTTCACGCTGCTTCCACAGCCCGCACGGCGGGCCGACGGTGCCCAGCGATCCCTGCACGCCACCGTGGAATGGAGCGATGCGCTCCTCAGCGAGGAGGAGCGGTGCCTGCTCCGTCGCATGGGTGTGTTCGCCGGTAGGTTCGATCTCGGTGCGATCAAGGAGGTCTGCGCGATCGACGGCCAGACCGCCGCGCGCGTCGCGGATCTCACCGCACGGCTCGTCGAGAAGTCGCTCCTCCTCAAGGTCGGCGACACGCCGAGTGACGCACGCGGCCCGAGCTCCCGAAGGTCCCTCGGTGGCGGGTATCAATTGCTCGAGACGATCCGTCAATACTCCATCGAGCAGCTCACGGCCGCTGGCGAAATCGACGCCGTCCGTGAACGTCACGCGCGCTTCTACTTCGGTGTCGCCCTTCAGGCGTGCGGCGGGATCATGACCGAGAACGAGCGGCCGCACCTCGACGTGCTCGGACGCATCGACGACAATCTGCGCGTCGCGCTCGCGCGCCTTCTGCTGATCGATCCTCGCGCAGCGTTGGAGCTCTCCGCGTCGCTGCTGCCGGCTTGGTGGATTCGAGGCAGGCTCCGCGAAGGCATCGGCTGGATCCAGCAAGCGCTCGCCGTTGCGCCGGACGCGCCGCCCGAGCTCCGCGCGACGGCGCGCTTCGCGCATGGCTTCCTCATCGCGCAGGACGCCGAGGACTGGGGGGGCGCCGCCCGGTCGATCGACCTCGGTATCGCTCTCCTCGCGAACGCGAGCGAGCCGCCGCCGATCCTCGGAATGCTTATGTGCCTGCGAGGTGAGTGCGACATCTTCAACGGAGACGTGAAGTCGGCATCGGCCCGCGCCGAAGCGGGGCTGGCGATCGTCCGCCGTCACCCGCAGGCTCTCGACGCGTGGCCCGGGATGTTCTGCACGTGGCACGTCGCCAACGGGAAGCGCGCCAACGGTGATGCGGACGCCGCCATCGCGATCTTCATCGAGTGCGCCGAGATGGCGCGCCGCTCTGGTCTCCGCGTCGGGGAGATGGTCGCGTGCAACGCGGTGGGGGAGATCTGGGACGAGCGGGGTGTCCTCGACGAAGCCCGCCGGTTCTGGGAGCGCACGCTTCGATGTCGGCGAGAGATCGACGCGGTCGACGTGGGCCACCTCCACGGCTCGATGCCGCTCAACCTGCTCGCGATCGCGCGCGTGGCCGCGAGGCAGGGTGAGCTCGCGACGGCGTCGAAGCTCTTACGGGAGGCGCTCCCCATCGCGCAAGAGATCCGCGACCAGGCGACCGCGGACCAAATCGCGCAGCTCCTCGCGCAGACGTCGCGCGTCGAACCCACGGCGAGCGCGACGCTCCGGCCGGAAGGCGGCGTGTGGCACATCACATTCAACGGCAAGAGCGTTCACGTGCCGGACATGAAGGGGCTCTGGCACCTCCGCGAGCTCGTCTCTTGCCCGCGCACGCCCGTGCTCGCCCTCTCGCTCATCGCAGCACCGACCGAAGATCCGGTTCCGGTTGGCGACGTCGGGCCCATGCTCGATCGCGAAGCCCTCCGGCAGTACCGAAAGCGTCTTGCCGATCTGGACGGGGAGCTCGACGCCGCCGAAGCCAAGCATGACGTCGCGCGACACGCGAAGCGAAGCGCCGAGCGCGACGCGCTCCTCAAAGAGCTCGCGCGAGCGACGGGGCTCGGCGGCAAGCCACGCCGGACCGGCTCGCCAACAGAGAAGGCGCGCCTCAACGTGACGCGAACCCTCCGCCACGCCATCACCTATCTCTCGACGGCGCATCCGGAGCTCGCGCAGCACTTGGACGAGTCGCTCGCGACAGGCGTCTCGTGCTGCTACGAGCCGCGCACCAACATCGCCTGGACGACCTGACGACGCCCTATCGGGGCGGTGGCCTCGCTCTTCATCGACGCTCGTTCGTTACGAACGAACCGCGGACGGACGAAGAACGAACGCCTTGCTCATAGAGGCAACGTCCGGAAACCAAGGAGATGACCATGAGCCATGTAGACTTCGTGAAAGGTGTGTACGCAGCGTTCGGTGCCGGGGATGTCCCGCGAGTGCTCGGCGCGATGCATCCGCAGATCCAGTGGACCGAGACCGCCGGGTTGAAGTACGGCGGCGTCTACCGGAGCCCGCAGGCCGTTTTGGAGAACGTCTTTGCGAAAATCCAGGTCGACTGTGAGTCGTTCTCGATCGACATAGGGCGGCTGATCGACGCGGGGAACGTCGTCGTGATGGAGGGACACTACGTCGCCAAGGGCAAGGCGACCGGCAAGAGCGCGCGCGCGGCGGTCGCTCACGTCTTCGAGATCTCCGACGGCAAGATCGTTCGCTTCGATCAGTACGTCGACAGCGCCACGATCAACCCGATCATCGGCGCGTAGTTCCCGTCGACGGGCGGCGCCAGCTACTATGATGGCGGCGACGATGGCTATTGTCCCGCTGGGTCTCACACGAGCAAAGCCGTCGGTTCTCCTGGCTTTCTGGCTGGCGGGGACGACGGCATGCCGGTCGCCGGAGGCGGTGCGTGTGACGCTCCCTTCTCCGCCGTATGAGAGCCCCATGCACGTGGCCACTCCTCGGCCTACGCCAACGGACGCGTGTGGCGCGCCGCCCGCTCCTGCGGCGACCCTGTCTGCGGAGGCGTCGGAACGGACGACCGTTGAAATGCCGCCTCCCGCGGTGTGTCGCGGCGTGCCAAACTCGGGTACCGGTAGCGGCGCCCGGATTCGCGGGGTGGCGACCGTGGTGACCGTCCCCTGGGGCGTGGTTTCCCTGGGTGGTCCGGAACTATGCGTCCTGCGGAAAGGCGGAAGAGGATGGGAGCGCTTCTACGAGGTGCCTGGCGACAACCTCTATCGAGTCGCCGGCGATGCCTCCGGTAGACTGCTCGCCTACTGGGAGAAGGACCCGGACATTCATCTATTTGTCCCCGCTAAAAAGCAGCACGTGCGCTTCCGAAGGC
>JALYHX010000008.1 GCA_030776305.1 Myxococcota bacterium | reverse complement strand
AGCTCGAACAGGCCGCCGAGGATCTGATGAAAGACCTCGGCCTGAGCGCGCAGGACTTGGACCAAGGTGCCGAAGACATCAACCGCGCCGACCAACAGGAGATGACGCAGCAGGAAAAGCAGGAGCTCCGTCAGAAGTTACAAGAGCTCCGGGAGCTCTTACGCCAGGAGGGACAAGCCGGCAAAGATCAGATCACAAGGCTCAAGCGCTTCAGTCGCATGGCGCGCGGACAAAGTGGATCGCAGGCGCAGGGGGCCGGTAAGGAAGGGGAGGGTCAGGATCAGCAAGGTGGGGCGGACCCGCGACAGGACGGGCAAGGGCAAGGGGGAACCGGAGTATCGCAGACGAGTCAGCACGGCGAGACGTGGATGCTTGGAGCCGATGGCCAGAAGATGCTCATGCTCTCGAAGGGGCAGGGGGGCTCGGGCCAATCCGAACCGGGCGGCGGCGGGTCGGGCGCGGCGGGTCGCAAGTGGGGCGAAGGGCACGATCCAAAGCTGCAGGGCACCGCGACGAATCCAAAGATGGGAACCGAGGACACGCAGGTGCAGGGTGCAGACACCGGCCAGGGTGGATCACGGAGTCAGGTGATCCTGGGTGCCGCGGAGCGTGGTTTTGCATCGCGCGGCTACAAGCGCGTCTATGGCGAATACCATCAGGTCGCCGAACAGTCGTTGGCCAAAGACGAAATTCCCGGGGGTTATCGATTTTACATCAAGAGGTATTTCCAACTCATCCGCCCCCGCGAAGGGCAGTGACGTCCCTGAACCCATCGGAGGCGACGACAATGGATGTCCAGACCGTACGCGAGCAAGTGACACTCTTTCGAAAGCGCATCGACGAACTGCGCTCTGAAATTGGGAAGTCGATCGTTGGAAATCGCGAAGTCGTCGATGGCGTCATCATGTGTATGCTCGCAGGGGGACATGCCCTTCTCGAGGGTGTGCCCGGGCTCGGCAAGACGATGCTCGTCCGAACGCTCGCCGAGACGCTGTCTCTCACATTTTCGCGCATCCAGTTTACGCCGGACCTAATGCCCGCCGATATTCTGGGGACCACTGTGATCGACGAGATGCAAGGGGGAGGCAAAGCGTTCGAGTTTCGCAAAGGGCCCATCTTCGCGAACATCATCCTGGCAGACGAGGTGAACCGAGCGACACCGAAGACGCAGAGCGCGCTGCTCGAAGCAATGCAGGAACACCGCGTGACCGTGGGCAAGCGCACGCATGTTCTGGACGAGCCATTCGTCGTTCTTGCGACGCAGAATCCGTTGGAGATGGAAGGGACGTATCCATTGCCCGAAGCCCAGCTGGATCGCTTCTTCTTCAAGTTGCACGTTCCATTTCCTGACCGCGCCGATCTGCACGAGATTCTCGACCGCACGACGGGCAACGGCATCGAAAAGCGTCGTGCGGTGCTCGATCGCGACGCCATCCTTTCGATGCAGCAGCTCGTGCGCGAAGTGGCTGTCGCACGCCACGTGCAAGACTATGCCGTCCGCGTACTTCAGGCGACGCACCCGGATGGCAGCGAAGCGCCCGATCTGGCCAAGCGTTTCGTGCGCTACGGCAGCTCACCGCGGGGCGCGCAAGCCATGCTCCTTGCAGCGAAGATCCTGGCGCTCTTCGAGGGGCGGTTCGCCGCGGCGGTGGACGATGTACGCGCGGTCATGCATCCCGCCTTGCGTCATCGGATCCTGCTCAATTTCGAAGGCGAAGCCGAAGGCGTGAAAACGGACCAGGTTATCGACGCCATAGTAAAGGGCGTATCCGAAGCCAAGGCGGAGAAAGTTCCCCGCGTCGATGCAAACTAGCTCGATTTCATGCGCTTGACCGACGTGCTGCCCTGGCGTCGCACGAAGGCCGTCGCCCCGTCGGTTGCCGATGAGCTCTTTGATGAGGAGTTCCAGCGCAAGCTCGACTACCTGGCTCTTGTCAGCCGGCGAGTGGTTGCGGGAAGGTTGCGTGCCGAGCGGCGGACCAAGAAGAGTGGTACCGGCGTCGAATTCGCCGACTATCGCGAGTATCAACCGGGGGACGATTTCCGCTACCTCGATTGGAACGTGTACCAGCGCTTCGGTCGCTTGCTCGTGCGCCTGTTCGAGGAGGAGGAAGATCTGGCAATCTATTTCGTCCTCGACACGAGCGCATCGATGACGTTCGGGGATGGAAGGAAATTTCAATATGCGAAAAAAGTGTGCGCCGCCCTCGCATACGTCGGCTTGGCGAACCTCGACCGCGTCAGCATCGTCACTACCCGCGATCGCGTGATGGAACGCATGCCGGAGACGCGCGGGAAAGCGCGCATCTTCAAGGCGTTTCGGTTCCTCAGGGAGATCGACGGCGGCGGCCGGACCGACCTCGGCGACGCCATGAAGACCTTCGTCGCGCAACACAAGCGTCGCGGGCTGGCTGTGCTCGTGAGCGACCTCTATGACCCCAGCGGCTTCGAAAGGGGAATCAACGTCCTTCGTTACAATAAATTCGACGCGTTCGTCGTGCACGTCGTGGATCCGGCGGACGCGCGGCCGAAGCTCCACGGAGATGTACTCGTGTACGACTGCGAAACGGGAGATGAACGCGAAGTGACGGTCACGGCGAAAGTGCTTCAGCGTTTCGCCGAGACGCACGCCCAGTACCTGGCGCAGATCGAGCGCTATTGTGCTGCTCACCAGGTGCCGTACGTCGCCGCGAGTGTCGACGTCCCTTTCGATGACATGATCTTGCGTGTCTTCCGGCGCGGCGGGTTCTTGCGATGATCCTGACTGGTTTGCCCCTCGCGCAGCTTGCGACGATTTTCGGCTGCGTCGGATTCGGCATTCTGGTGCTTTATATCCTCAAGCTCCGGAGACGCGTTGCGGCCGTCCCTTTCTCGCCACTTTGGGAACGCGTTTTGCGCGACAAGGAGGCGACAACGCTCTTCTCCAAGCTCAAGCGGTTCGCGTCGCTGTTGCTTCAACTGGCACTTCTCGCGCTGCTCGTGCTCGCCCTCGGGGATCCGCGCGCAGCGGAGACCCTTCTTGCCGGGCGAACGGTCGTCGTCCTCATCGACGCGAGCGCGTCGATGCAAGCGACTGATGTTTTGCCTAACCGACTCGCGGCTGCAAAAGCCGAAGTCAAGAAGCTCGTTCGGGGCCTCGGAGGCGCTGACCGGATGTTGGTGGCGCAGATGGATGCCATGGTGACACCCCTCGGCCCACTCACGAGCGACACGTCCGCGCTGGAGCGCGAGCTCGACGGAATGCACGCAACCGACACCCGGGCGGACTTCGCCCGCGCGCTTCGTTTTGCGACGGATGTTTTGCGCGGCGATGGCCATGGTGAGATCGTCGTCGTGTCCGATGGTGCTCTCGGCGAGGCGAGCGACGCGTCGGGCCCTGTGCACGTCGGAAACGCCAAGCTCTCCTATGTGAAGGTTGGCAAGAGCGGGCGGAATGTCGGCATCACGCAGTTCTCCGTGCGGCGCTATCCGCTACACAAGGGTCGCTATGAAGTCATGCTCGAGCTGACGAATACGGGGTCCGACCCTGAAG
>JALYHX010000007.1 GCA_030776305.1 Myxococcota bacterium | reverse complement strand
TGCGGCGGGCGACCGAGGCCGGCAACGTGCCGCTGGCCATCGCCGCCATCGATGATCTCCGCGCGCTCGGGGTGGGCGTCGACGACCATCTCGATCAGGTGGCCGGTGCATTCTGCGAAGGGTCGACGCAACTCGAACACGGGCCGGCACCGACTCAGCTCCCAGAATTCGAAGAGATCCAGCCACTGAGTCCATTTCTCGCCGGTCCTTCCCTGGCGTCGAAGGCAACGCAGATTCTGCAATCCATCAAGCGCGAGGGCGAGGACGCGCTGGGCGCCGGCTCGCGACGCCTCGCCCCCGTGCCGCTCTTCAGCGCCCTTCCGAAAGAGGCGCTCCGCGAGCTCCTGACCGCATTCGAAATGACGACTGTGCCCGCGGGTCATCGCGTCATTCAAGAAGGACAGGAAGCGTGCGCGGTGTACTTCGTCGCGCGCGGCGAATTCGAAGTATCTCGACGCGCCGTGGAAGGCGACACCAAACCGCGGCTCGTTCTCGCGCGCCTCGGGGCTGGAGCATCCTTCGGCGAGATGGCGCTCCTGGGCCGCCTCCCAGGAGCCGCAAGCGTGCGCGCGACCCGCCCGTCCATTCTGCTCGTCGCGAGGCGCGAAGTGCTCGCCGACATCGCAGAAAGGCATCCCGCCGCGGCCCACGAACTCGCCGCACATTGCAGGCGCCACCTCGTGGCAAACCTGGGTTGGGCGTCGCCCGTGGTCGCTGCCATTCCCGCACAGGAGCGCGCGATTCTCGTGGAGCGGCTACAGACGCGGCTCTTCGACAAGGGTGACATGCTGGTGAACGAAGGGGATGAGGGGCAAGGCTTGCACCTCATCGTGTCCGGCGAAGTGGCTGTCTTCGGGCGCGACCGAGGCGAACGCGTCGTGCTCGCGACGCTCACGGCGGGAGAGACAGTCGGCGAGGTGGAGTTGGTGTTGTGCCGAAACGCGAACGCCGGTGCCATTGCGGTGCGCCCGACGGCGACGTTGTTCCTGCCGCGACACGAGTTCTACGCGATCGTGCAGGACCAGCCTGCTGTCTTGCACGGTTTGTACGGGATCGCAGTACAGCGTCACACCGAGACGCAGCTTGCGCTCGAGGGGTCTTCGACGGTCGTAGACGATTCGATGCTCGAAGAGAGCACACTGATGATGGACAGGCCCGCCCGTGGCCCGGCGGTGGCGACCAGGCAGACCCCGCCGGAAGGATCTACGGCAATCGACCCACCCACCGCGGTGCAAGTTCGCAGCGCTCGCATTTCCGCGTGGCCTGCCGCCGCCCGCCCTGCCGTCGAAGCACGGAGCATTCCACCAAGTCTACGGCCCAGTATCCATTCGGCGATGCCGCCCATCCCGAGCTACGGGCCCACCAGCGCGTCGCTTTTTCCCACGTCGATTGTGCCGCCCAAGCGCCCATGGGCGACGTCGTTCACGATCGCGCCGGCCGTCGCGTTGATCGCCGTTGCCGCCATGTTCGCGATGTTCGTCGGCGGGGGGCTGCGCGGCAAACAACCCGAGATGGTCGGGGCGGCGCGTGGCTCTCCGACGAGCGAGGCCGTCGTCCCATTGCAGCCAGTTTCAACGGCGACCGGGATCTCCGTCGAGACCGCAACCGCCAATCCAGTCGTCCCCGCCGCTCCCGTCTCCACACCGACCAAGCCGACGACCCTTCCCGTGCACCACCAGAGGCCTCGCGTCGCCACGGCCGTCGAGCCCTCCACAACCGCGGTCGCCATCCCGTCCGCGGTGAACTCAGCGGTCATACCCCCGGCGGTGATGCCCAGGCCGGCCCCGAGCTCGAAGAGCGTCGACGATTTCGGAGGACGTGAATGAGCCGGCGTACGCGGACAGCAGCCATTGCGGTCGCGGTCTGCCTCTTGTCTCCGGCGATTGTCCGGGGCCAGGCGCCAGAGGACGTCGCGCGCGCTGACGCGCTCTTCAATGCTGCGAAGCAGCTGCGCGACGCAGGGCAGGCCGCGGACGCGTGCCCGAAGTTTGCCGAGAGCAAGCGACTTGCGCCGGGCGTCGGCGTCTCTATCTATCTGGCGGACTGCTACGAGCGCATCGGGCACACGACGAGCGCGTGGACGGAGTTTCACAATGCCGAGCGGCTGGCAACGGAGCGCAACGACAAACGCGCTGATCTCGCCCACACTCGGGGGCAGGCTCTCGAATCCAAACTGAGTGGTATCACGATTGTCGTTCCTCCCGCGGTGGGCCGTGATGCCGAGGTGCTGCTCGATGGAACGCGAATACCGCCGGAAGAGTGGAATGCGGCCATTGCCGTCGATCCCGGCGACCACGTGGTCGCAATCAATGCAGCCGGGCGGATGCCGCAGACCTTGACCGCTCACGTGGGCGCCGGAAGCCGTCAGGCTATCGCACGCTTCGATTCAACTCCGGGCGGAGACGCAACTCCGACGCTGACCGTCGAGACCCATGCGGAGCCGCAAGCGCCGCCGTCCGACGCCAATGCCGCGCGCCGCCTGGCCGGCATCGGTCTGATTGCCGTGGGCGCGATTGGCATCGGCCTTGGCACGACCTTCGCGCTATACGACAGCCGCACGCGGTCCACCGCCTCGTCGTGCTCAACCCCGCCCGACGACGCTCCGAAGGTCGCTGAAACGATCTCCTTTGCCGCGGGTGGTCTGGCACTTTTGAGCGGCATCGCGCTCACCGTGGCATCACCGAGCAAGGCCGGCGTTGGAATCGTCGCAGCACCCGCGTTCGTCGCGGGCGGTGGAGGCGCCGTCGTTCGGGGAAGCTTCTAGACGGCCCTATCGTCTTGTGACCGTCACAGAAAAGACTCTTGCCCGGATTGGGCGTTGGAAACTATTTGGGAGTCCCTCACGCACGAGGTCACCGGAGGTACGTCCGATGCATTGGAGTAGATACCTTGGATTGACGGCGATTTCGGCGGCGCTCGTGGGCACGAGCATCGACGCGCCAGCGGCCATCTCCGGTTTGACCGACGGCCGTGTGGCCTTCGTGGCCTCCGGGCCTGCAGGGATGAAGATCGAGGGCGCGACGTCCGATCTTCAGGTGGCCGACAAGGTAGACGACATCGTCATCACCGTTCCACTTGCAAATCTAACCACCGGCATCGGGCTTCGTGACAAGCACATGAAGGAGAAGTACCTGGAAGTGCAGAAATACCCTTTGGCGACACTCCGTGTCGTGCGCAACTCACTCAAATTGCCGTCCGCAGACGACAAGATAGAAACGGATGTTCCCTCCACCATCAACATCCATGGCCAGGTGCGGCCGGCGACGGTGCACTACGAGGTGAAGCGCGACGGCACCACGCTGGTCGCGCGCGGGCGACTCCATATCAACATCACCGATTTTGGCATCACCGTGCCTTCCTACCTCGGCGTCACGGTCAAGCCGGACATCGATGTGACCGCGAATTTTCGCGTCGCCGGAGGCTGACCGCGGGAACGCGTGAGGCGCATCGTGCCGCCGCGTGGCCCCGCGAGCAAACCGAGTTTCTTCCATGCGAGCTCAGCCAGCGATCGTTTGGGCCTTCTCTCTCGCCCTTGGGCTTCTGCTGCCCACGTTTTCCGCGTCGAACGCGGAGGCATACACCTGGATGATTCGGCACGGTTACGCGGGATGCACCCCGTGCCACACCGACCCTTCGGGCAGCGGACCGCTCACGCCATACGGGCGGGCGCAGGGGGAGCTCTTGCTGCAAACGCGTTACGGACAGAGTTCGGAGGAAGCGAGCACGCTGGCAGGGCTCGCGTGGGGGCAACTGCAGACCTCCGACGCGCTGAGGCTGGGAGGGGATTTTCGCGAGGCTTTTTTCAGTCTACGCGCGGAGGGAGCGCCTGCCAGCCAGCGATGGATTACGATGCAGGCCGACCTCTTCGGCGACGTCAAGATCCGTCGGTTTCGCGCCGCGGGGACCATTGGATTCGCACCCAGCGGGGACTTGCCCGCCTCTCTCACGAACTCTCCCTCCGACAACATCATTTCTCGCGACCATTGGTTGGGGTATGAGCTCGATGAAGACGGCGCTTGGCTGCTGCGCGCAGGCCGAATGGCTCTTCCCTTCGGGATCCGTGCGATCGAGCACACGTTATTTGCGCGAGCTTTGACACGCACGGACGTGGACGCCACCCAGCAGTACGGCGCCGCGCTTTCGGTCAACAAGGATCGAATCCGCGCGGAGATCATGGGAATCGTCGGCAACTTTCAGCTCCACCCCGACGACTTCCGTGAGCGCGGGTACAGTGCTTATTTGGAGTATGCGCCGGTGAATACGCTCGCTCTCGGTGCGAGCAGCCTGTTTACCCGTGCAACGCGTGACGTTCGCTACGGAGTGAGTGATTACCGTTATGCCAATGGCCTGTTCTTGCGCTACGCCCCCGTCGAGGAGCTGGTCCTCCTCGCAGAGGCCGACTCGGTCTACCAGTCGCTGACGTGGAACGGGCACCGGGGCGGCTACGCGGCGTTCGTTCAGGCCGACGCCGAGCCCGCGCAGGGAATTCATTTCATGCTCACCGGCGAAACGATGAATGTCGGAGCCAAGGGGGAATCGCCTTCGTTCGCGGGGTGGTTTTCGGCGGTCTGGTTTTTCTGGTCGCACATGGACCTGCGCGTGGACAATGTGTACGAGGTGCTCGGCAGTACCGCGGGTGACACGAGTGTCCTCTCGCTCCTGTTGCAATATCACGTGTATCTCTGAGGATATCGCATGAACAGCCGAC
Organism: Myxococcota bacterium; assembly: GCA_030776305.1. Classification (GTDB taxonomy): domain Bacteria; phylum Myxococcota_A; class Polyangia; order Polyangiales; family Polyangiaceae; genus Palsa-1150. The sequence goes on along the minus strand of JALYHX010000007.1, from coordinate 919 downwards.
TCTCAATACTGGCCATGAGTATTGCGCTCGCGCTGATGTCGGGTGTCGCGCGGGCCTCTATGATTTATCCCGAGCTCATTCGTCAACAGCTGGGCCTGGGCCATACACCCGCGTGCCAGCTCTGCCACAATACGTCGAACGGGGGCTTTGGCACGGTGACCACGCCATTCGGTCGCACGATGATGGGCCTGGGCTTGACGGCAGTCAGTCCCACATCGTTGCAGATGGCGCTCGATCAGGCGAAAGCACAGCGCGTTGACAGCGACAACGACGGCGACGCGGACATCGACGAAATCGTCGCGGGTGCCGACCCGAACGATCGGGGGAGCGCCCAACGGGACGGGGGAACCACTCCAGGCGCAAATGCCGATCCCATTCCCGAGTATGGATGCACAATCAGCCGGGCCGCGCCTGGGCGGGGTGCTCTGATGGTCATCGCAGGCGGTTTGATCGCGTTTCGCCGGCGCCGATCGCGCGTCCATAGGGACTGACGTGGTCTATGGCGGCGGCACGGCAAAACGATTGGCCCGAAACGGATTCGCGGTTTCTCGAGTGCGGGGCTCCGTATCGGCGATCGCCGGAGGATCGACGCGAATCCCGAGGGCCGTGAGCCCAGGGCGGTCGTTGTAACGAAAGGATACGACCTCGCTTGGCGACGTCCCGTTGTCTCGAGTGAACGTCACCTCCCACACATGCGATTCGCGCGCCTCGCCGAATTCGGTTCCCAGGCCTTTGCGCTCGCGCTCTGGCTCGGCGCGGGCACCCATACCGCTGGGCCCTCCGACGTCCGCTTCGGTGGGCGACGGACCCGCCGAAGCCGCGGCCGGCACGCGCTGCTCGTGACGGGCTACGGGTGCACTCGGTGGACTGATCCCCGGTTTGTTCGATCGATAGCGGCCCCATCCCTGGGAGTCGTCGA
>JALYHX010000006.1 GCA_030776305.1 Myxococcota bacterium | reverse complement strand
GTGGCCACCGGCGCCGACGCTACCACCGGCCCCGATGCGGTCGCGACCTTCGCGGGCGACGGCGCCGCGGCAGGGTTGCTTCGCCGACCCTGCGATGTGGCCCGCCCGATCCGGCAGCACGCAACTGAGCCCAACCGCCGCCGTCTTCGACGTTCGACCAGAGCTCTGCGTGATTGGCCCCGTTTCCCACCCGTTGCCCAACGCGGGTTGCGGGCCGTCGTCTGGCGTCACGCTTTGTCGGGGTCGGTGTCGCGAAACCGGCGGAATTTACGGCAAGTGCGCGTGACCGGCCGCCTTTGAAAATGCCGGTTTCGGAAGCCTTCTCCCGCTCGAAGAAAGCTGGACTCAAACTGCCCTCGACGCGTGCGCGTCACGGGCACTTGAGCGTCGAAGCCGAACGCGCCACGCCGACGACGAAATACCCGAGCTCCTTCGCCGAGCCCTGGTTGAAGCCCGCGTTGACGTAGGAGTTCGGCAAGCGCGTGAAACACGAACCGTCGGGCGAAAACCAGATCGCGATCTGCCCGAAAGTGCCACTGCCCGAGTTGCTCGAGGGGAGTTGGACCGGCGTCGGAGACGCCAGGGCGAGCCCCAGTGGCTCGACGCGATAGACCGGAGACCAGTCGATGAAGTCGCGCGGCGGGGCAATGGCTGTCTCCGTCAAGACGATGGTGGTCGGCGTGGCGATCGCGGTAGGCGGAAACGCAAGGCTCGCCGTCACACCGCTGCCGAGGTACTGCCGTCCCTTGATCTCCACCGTCCCACCGGCAGGCCCGATGACCGCCGAGACGTACTCGCCGAGGCCGACGGGGCAATTGAATGTGTCAGCCACCCCCCCGGGCCGGCGAGTGCACCCGCAAGCCGAAGCGCCCCCTGAGTCTGGAGCCGCACCGTCGGCGGCTTCGCCCGCAGTGCCGGCATCGGCGCAGATGCCGCCCAGATCGACGACTGCCCCGTCGATCCCAGTGACGAATCCCGCGTCTTGTGGCGGCGCGGCGGACCCAGCGTCCAAGGTGGGATTGCCGGTCATGCAGGACGCTCCCTGTTGACATCGATTGGCCACACAACAGGGAGCAGAAGAATAGCTAGGGCAGCCGCAGTTCATCGCCCCACTCGTGTCCCCGACTTCCCGTAGGACGTCGGTCTTGTATTGCTCGTAGGCGGTACTGTTGATCGCGGCCCCCCCTCCGCACGCGAAGCTGCAGGGATAGCAGACGTTGCCCTCGCCTACGCCTATGCAATCCGAGTCCACTGCACAGGACTGATTGTAACTGGCTGCTTCGATCGTCACGCAATCCCCGGCTTCGTTGGTCAATCTCGCCGGACCTCCGTCCCCGCGCGCTTCCGGCGCATCGCTGCCAGGGCTGTCGGCCGACGCGTCGCCGCTGCGCGAAACGCCGATCCCTCCGCCGCACGCCGATGCGAATAGGCCCGTCGCGGCCACAGCGCGAAGCCCCCCTTTAAGCCACGGACCTTCTCGATAAGAAGCTTGCCAATCCATCTCCCCGACCGAACGCAAGAAGCGTGCGTGCGGACCAGCTCGTTCTCGTCTGCACCGAAAAGACGTCCTGACGCGTGCCATCATGTGCCACCAACCAGCCCGAGATCATGATCTCCCTCACAAGAACGTCGCGTCACCCTCCGTTGGTGATGACGGCACGGCTTGGGGAGAGTGATCCATCGCCATGGTGACCTTCGCGTCCACGGCATGCTCTCGGGGAAGATCCGACGACTCGGGGGGCCACGCACGTGGAGGCCGGGGCGAAGGTAGGGCGACCGCGGCCTCGACCTCAAGCCGCGATGGCCCTCGTCACATACAAAATCCGCTGCCCGGACACGTCGTCGTGCAGTTGTGGAAGCAGACTCCCGTGAAAACGGTGTGACAGCAGCCGCCCAGGTAACAACCGTTGTCATTGCTCGGATCGCAAACCTGTTGGCAAACGGTGCCATTGCAAGTGAAACCGTTGCACGAAACCAGCACCGCATTCGGGCAAGTGCCATTCAAGCAATTCACCGCTGGCGCTGAATGGCATCCACCACCCGCGTAACATCCACAACTCGGCGCGGAGCACTGCGTCGTCGGGTAATTACAGGCGACGTCGACGCCGTCACAAGACCCACCACACGGCGAGGTTCCAGCGCCCGTGCACGTGCCATGTCCCGCTCGCGGCCGCTGATTCGCCGGCACCGGAGCGCACATCCCCAACGAATTGCACACCTGGCACGCGCCGTTGCAAGGTGAATTGCAGCAAATGCCCTCGAGCGAACACGAAAGGCCGGATTGACATTCGGCATCGCGCGCGCACGGGCTGCCTCCTTGGCTCTTCTGCGCAAGGCACGTGCCGGCGGAGCAGTAATAACCGCTCACGCAGTCGGTATCCACTGCGCACGGCTTCTTGCAAGTCGATGTACCGCACAGGTACGGGCTGCACGGCGCGCTCGCAGGAACTTGGCAGTTGCCGTTGGCATCGCACGTTCCCAAGCCCGTTGCCGTCCCCCCGGAACACATCTGATTCGTGCAAGTCGTGCCTGGCATCGCAGTGTTGCACTGGTTCGCGCCGTTGCATTTGCCCGGCTGGCAAATGCCATTGGCTCCAGCTCCCGTCGGACATACGCCGCGCGGATCTTGTCCCGCGGCAACCGACTTACACGCACCGAGCGTGGGCGCCTGATTGCACGTCTGGCAGGTACCGCCGCACGCCTGGTCGCAGCAAACCTTGTCGAAGCAGTGACTGTGCAGGCACTCGGTGTCGGCCGCGCACGTTGCGCCGTCGGGCTTCAGCCCGCACGAGCCGTTCACGCACGCTTGTCCGGAGACGCACTCTTTGCTGGTGGCCGTGCACGTCGCAAAACACGTATTCGCATCCTGGCAAACGAACGGACTGCACGTGATCGCGCTTGGCGTGACGCATGTTCCCATGCCGTCGCACGTCGACGCTGCGGTGAATTTGTTCGCCGTCATGTCGCATGCCGATCCCTTGCAGGGCGTGCTGAGCGGCCAGAAACGGCACGCGCCCTTGCCATCGCAAGTGCCGTCGCGCTGGCAGGTCGACTTCATATCCATGGGGCAAGCAGCGTGTCCAGTGGCGGGCATGGAACCGCTCGCAACGGGCGAACACGTGCCTGCGCTTCCCATCAGATTGCAGGCGTGACACGAATCTTTGCAGGTCGTGTCGCAGCAGAAGCCATCGACACATCCGCCGGCCGAGCCACACTCGGACGACGCACTGCAGGGGTCGCCTTGATGCTTTCCGCCATCACCGGAGACCACGTCGGGGGCCATGACGTCCACGTTCGCGATCGCGTCGCCGCCAGCGCCATCGCCATTCGTCGTTCCGTCGGCGTTGACCGTCGCGTCTCCTCCGCCCGCATCGGGGCCCACCGCCGCATCATCCCCGTTCGCAGTGCCATCAACCGTCGCATCCCCCTCTGAGGTAGCCCCGTCTTCCGCCTTGGTTGCCTGCGAGCCAACGGTGAAATCACCGAGCACGCTCGTACAGCCGCACGTGGCAGCGCAGAGAAGCAAGCACGAGAAGAATGAGAGAAGCTGCCGGCAGGGCATGCGTGCCTCCGAGTTCAAATGCCTTCCAACCAACCAGGGTAACACGTGGCCGCCCCGCCCTTTGGCGTCTTGGCGATCCTTCAACCATCACACGCATCCCTACACATCAGCCATGTCGATGAGGTCCCGTGCGTAGTGCGACCATTGCGCTGCACAGTTCTCGCAGAAGGGATTCATCTCTCGCCGTCTGCTCATCGAGCAAGCCGTCCCGCACCTGGTTGGTAGGCGAGCACCCTCTGCAAACACGGTCGTCAGGTCAGTTGCACATGCACGTCAACGGTCCGACGTTTCCAGCAACGCAGCCGACGGTGTTCTTGCCTTGGCTCGCGCAATAAGCCGTGCAGCTTGCAGTGGTGCATACGCAAGTGCAATTCGCATCGCAAGCGTCCCCCGGACGGCCGCAAGCTTGCGCATCGGCGGAAGCCGCGTCCAAGGGCGCCTGGCTCTCACACTGGCCCTGGACGCATGTCACACGCACGCACTGCGCCAAGGAGGAAGCGAAGGCGCAGTTGGTCTCCTGACCATCCTCGGTCTGAACGCCCGTCGAATTTGCGCACCCCAGATTGCCGCACTGGACCGCGGGATGGCAGCCCTCGTAGTCGACCGCGCCCGACGCCGACAAACCCAACACCCGGGGCGTGCCGCAGCAGGTCGGCTCTTTTCGCAACACGCAGTCGATTGCCGTTTGGCATGTCTTCATATCGGTAAGTGAAGTGCATCGAGCACCGTCTGGCGTCGTCGGCGTCGTATCGTTGGGGGGTGAATCGGCAAGCGCCTCATTGGTGGACGCTTCGGTACTCGCCTCCGCCGCTGACTGAGCATCGGCGTTCGGCGTAGCGCCCGCCGATTCCCCGCACGCCACTAGGAACACGAGGCCCACGAAAGCAGGACATCTGGCGAGCATCAGGCGGATCAGCGACGCAATCGTTGTGCCATGCGCACTTCCACGCGATCACGGTGGCCTTCTTCTCCCGGAGCTGTGTCAGCCTGCGCCATCGAGACTTGCGCGTCGGGATCGGGGGCTGTCAGCGTCGCTGCTTCTCGGGCTTCGTCCCGGCTGCGCCCACCCCAGGTGACAGGTGGAGACACTCTTGAACACCAGGAGGCCATGATTAAGCCACCCTACCGCTGACGCCTGACGACATGTTGACCGCTGGCGGTGCCGAAAGGCGGCAGCGCGGGACAGCGGATGATTGGACTTGCGCAGCGCCGTCACCTTTCCCACCGCAAGACTCGTCCCCCGGCGGTATCTGCCCAGTAGATGTGCGACTCATCGGCCGCAAGGTGGGCGCCCATCTTGCTTGCGCCTCGACGAACGGCCAGCATCTCGATCTGGCCATCTGCTAGGCGCATGCGCCCGACAGAAGGCCCCGTCAGTTCGAGGCCAGACGCCTCGGGCCGTTGTTTCGCCGACGCCCACCACAGACACTTGCCGTCCGTGATTGCGTCGGTGACGAAGCCTGCGACAACCGGGATGAGGGCCATACGTTCCTCGGCCAGATGGTCCCCGCCGTCAGCAGCCGCGCTCCAGAGGGTTGAAAAAAACGACCCTTCCTCGACCAAGAAGAAAAGGCGTCCTCCGAAAACCGTCAGCGGTCGCCCCCGACGGGCAACCCGAACGACGTTCGAGGAGTCCGGTGAAAAAGCGCGTCGAACAAGTCCACCCCCCTTCGCGACCCAATAGACGTTATCGTTATCCGCCACGAATTCGGCATTGGGCTCCGCTGCCAGGACCTCGGGCGCTCCTGAACCCTCGCGAGGTAGCCGTGAAAACCCGAAGTCACCGGTGTCCGGAGGTGGCCAAGGACCTATACGATGCCACGCGTAGTACACGTATTTTCGGTCCAGCGCGAAGCTCGAGAAGATGAATCGCGGATTTTCGACTTCGCCAACGGCGAGGCGGCGCCACCTGCCAGTGGCCAGATCGAGCGAGACGAGCTCGTCTCTTCCCGTGACGGCGAACAGCGCGCGTGCGTCTACGGCTTTGATGTCCTGAAGCTCAGAATCGCTAGCGACTGTCGAGAGGTCACTCGTGACCGTCGACAGGCTATTTGCGGCGATGTTCAGGCGACGGAGTCTGTAACCTCCTCGTGCAAGCCAAAAGATGTCTTGCCCGTTCAAGACAATGTCGGTGGGGCCCTGCTCCCCTCGGGCGATTGTCTCCGGCGCCCAATTTTCGAAGCACGCACCGCGCGGCGCCACCATGGCCGGCGTCCGCGACCGGGAGGACACTCGCTCGGAGCCCTCCAGGGCCGAAACGGAGGGTGCCGAATGGTCACCCGAGGCCTTACAGGCGGGCATCGCATGGAAGCAAATCGCCACGGCAGCCGCGGCCCAGCGCCTTGCATCGTGAAACACTTCCGTGTTGGACCTCGGGGTGAGCAGG
>JALYHX010000005.1 GCA_030776305.1 Myxococcota bacterium | reverse complement strand
CATGTTTACCACCCGGGTCTTGTCGCGGCGTCAGCGCGATGGCGACCCCCCAGTGGTCCCGGCGATCGTCGGAAGGCCCTCCAACCAAGTTCAAAGTGGAGGATTCGGGGTTAGGCGCGCGGATGCCAAGGAGTGGCGCAGATCGGCCAGCGCTGGCTCCCAGCGGTTGTGCAGCATTCAGTCACTCCTTCCCGAATTCGTCGCTACGCTCAGCAACCTGCTCCGAAGGCGGCGGTGGGGGTGGCGGTGGCGGCGCCATCTGGGGTCCAATCCCGGCACCGAACCCCACGACAAGCGCGCCGACAGCACGCCACAGAAAGCGGCGAAGGCGTGACCCGATGGTACGACGCAACCACGCGATAACGCGGTCACGTCGAGTTCGTCTCGACATGCTCTGTCTCCTTGCGGTTGGTCAGGACGCTGAACGGGCGTCGTGACTCTCAGCAGAGGAGCGAGCAGTGGCGAAGATACTTCCGTGCGACGAGTGCGCGCGTCGATTGGAGTTGCGTGAGGGCGCGCCCATCGCGAGGCAAGAGAACGCCACCATGCAGCGCCTTCCGCGTGGAGACTCGCGACGCCTTCCTCGACGAAGCGCTCTCCGTTGCGGATGAACGGGGGACGTTCGCGCTGGCGATAAGGACGATACGATCGAACCTCTCAGGCACCGCAGAAGCGGGGCGTGCCAAAGCGAACGCGAGGCACGCGACAAGCAGCCGCACCAGACGCATCCATCGGCGCGGACGGCCGCTCATCGACATCAGTCTAGTACGGTCGCCCCGAGCAATCTGCGAGCCCCTCGGGGGATCAATCCCGGACGAGAAGAAGGGTTGGCATCCAGACGAGCGCACGAGTAGCTTCGCGCGGATTTCTCATTGCCAGCGGACCGCACCGGGGCCTCTGCTAGTTTTAGCGCCACGTCCGTTAGCGAATGATCTTCGAGGTACGCCTCCATCTCCTGGCGGAGTCGTTCATGGATCCGAGACCCGGCGGTCGTTGGTCGTGGTGACGACGTAGTCCTGCATGGCGCTCCCTTCGGAGGCCATCTTGGCCTCTTCGACCTCCAGCGCTCGAAGGAGCGTGCCCGCCGCTTCGGCGAAACGCTGGATGATCGTCTTGTAGGTTGGCCTTCCAGCCGTTCCGGGCGCCGCACTCTTCACCGACGACGCTCGCCAGTTCGTTTGCGTCGAGGTCCGCGTCCTGGAAGCGGTTCGCGCCCGGGGCGTGGCAACGTCAGCTTCCAGCATTCTTCCAAGGTCAGCGCGCTGCACAGACCCGCCGCCCGATCCACGTGTTCGGCGGTCATCGCGCAGAAGCGTTCCAGAATCTGCATCAAGAGCGCGTGGTGGTCCCGATCCAGCGCGAGCATGGCTGCGACCAATCCGATGACGCTGAGTCGCATGAGGTCACGGCATTTTCACTTGGTGCCGAGCGCGACTGCTAGTGCCCGCACCGACCCGTTACGTCGGCGCGCGCGGGCAGATCCTTGCCGCTGCGAAGCGGGAGCCGGCCGACTCCGCCCCGCACGCCCATCGTCGCTTCGCCTACACGCCACCGGGGGCCGTGCGCGGCAGAACAAAACGCATCACGGTCCCAACACCGACGCGGCTCTCCACCCAGATCCGCCCCCGATGGGCCTCGACGAGGGCGCGGGCGATGGCGAGGCCCAGCCCGGCGCCTTGGCCGCTCGGTCGCGCGCCGCGGTAGAAACGGTCGAAGATACGCGCCTGATCCTCCCCTGGGATGCCGGGCCCGGTGTCTTGCACCGCCACCTCGAGCTCGGCGTCGCGCGCGACGGTCGTGACCCCGATCCGCCCGCCGCTACGCGTGAACTTCACTGCGTTGCCGACCAGGTTTCCGAGGATCTGTTGGATGCGTTCGCCGTCGGCCCATACCATCACCCCCGACTCGCCGGACTGCCAATCGAGGGCGATGCCCTTGCGATCGATCGACGGCGCGAGCAGCGCGTGCGCCTCTTCGAGGACGTTGCGCGCATCTACGAGCGCCGGCGTGACGGAGAGCACGCCCTTTTCGATAGCCGCGAGGTCGACGAGGTCCTCCAGCATGCGCCGCATGGTCGAGGTCGCGCGCTCCACCGCTTCGATCCGCTTGACGCCCTCGGGCGGCAGCGAGTGACGCAGTAGGTGCAAGCCCATCTGCATGGTGTTCACGTGGTTGCGCAGGTCGTGCGAGACGACCTGGAGCAGGTTCTCCCGGCTGCGCGTCGCGTGCAGGGCCTCTTCGTAAAGGTGCGCGTTGTCCATCGCCACCGACGCCCATGCTGCGACGCCGACCGCGAGCGCCTCGTGCTCGGGCGTGAACTTGGCTCGCTCGGGGTGCCCGAAGAACAGACCTCCTACGGGCTTGCCGCTGCGGAGCAGCACCGGGACGGCGAGGTAGCTCACGACCGGCAGGTGACCGGGTGGCATTCCGTGATGCGGGCCCATGCGTCCATACCGAGGATCGAGCCGCACGTCGTCGATACGGACGACGCCTTCGGCCCGGATCGTGGGGCCGAGAAGGGACGTGGCTCTTGGCAGTCCAAGTCGCTCGAGGTCCGCGCGGCGCGCGCCCGATAACGCGTAGAGGCTCAGCGCGGCCCCCTCCGACGAAGACACCGTTTGGAAGAACGCACCGAAGGACGCGCCCACGAGCCGCGTCGCCAGATCCGTGATCTTCTGAACCAGCGGCTCGCGTTCGAGCTCCGACGCGAGGGCCGCGCCAACGTCTTGCAGCGTGGCCACCGTCCTGCGCTCCTTGTCGAGCGAAACGATCATCCGGCGCCGCTCTACGGCGTACCGGAGGGTCCGCGTGAGCTGCTCGGAGGAGAGCTCCCCCTTCACCATGTAGTCGTCGGCGCCGCGCCGTATGGCATCGACCGCCACGTCCAAGTCGTCGGTGCCCGTGAGCACGACGAGCGGCGCTTCGGTCGCCTGGGCACGAAATGCGTCGATCGTCTCAAGACCGCTCGAGTCGGGCAGGTTCAGATCAAGGAGCACCAGATCGTAGTGGTCAGCTTGGTAGGCGGTGAGTCCCTCCTCGAGGGACTCGGCCGTCTCTACTTGCCAGGGGCCGCCGCGAACCCCTCGGAAGCGGTGGCGGACGATCTCGGCGTCACCCGGATTGTCCTCGATGAGAAGGACGCGCAGCACGCGTCACGAGTCTTTCGGAGGAAGCTTGACAATCTGTAGCCAAAAGTCGCCGACGGTCCCGATGACGTGCAGGAACTGCTGAAGGTCGACGGGCTTGGTCACGTAGCAATTGGCGTTCAGCGCGTAGGTCTTGACGATGTCCTGCTCGGCGGCCGAGGACGTCACGATGACGACCGGGATGGAACGAAGGGAGGGGTCGGATTTCATGGCCTCGAGCACCTCGCGACCGTCCATGTTGGGCAGGTTCAGGTCGAGCAGGACGAGGTCGGGCCGCGGCGCGTCGGCGTACGGCTTCTCGCGCCGTAGGAACTGCATTGCTTCGACCCCGTCGGTGGTGGTGTGCACGCGGTTGCGAACCTTCGCCTTCTTCAACGCCTCCAGCGTGAGATGAACGTCGCCCTCGTTGTCCTCGACGAGCAAAATGTCGATCGCCGCAGTCACAGATCCTCCTTTGGCAGCGGCAACGTCACGACGAACGACGAGCCCTTGCCGAGCTCCGATTCCACGCGAATCGAGCCGCCGTGACGCTCGACGATTCGCTGGCAAATCGACAGGCCGATTCCGGTGCCTGCGAAGCGTTTGGGATGGATTCGCCGGAAGATCTCGAAGATGCGCGCGTGGTGACGCGGGTCGATCCCGATGCCCTCGTCCGCGATCGTCAGGCGTAGCGTGCCCGACTCCGGCTGCGCGCCGATGCGGACGCGCGGCGCCCGGTCGGGCTCGTGGAATTTGAGCGCGTTGGCGACCAGATTCTGCACGAGGCGCACGAGCTGGTGTTTATCGCCGGTGACCTTCGGCAGGGGCTCGCGGAGGATCACGGCGTGCGACTCCGTGATGGCGAGCGCTAAATTCTCCAGAGCGTCGTCGACGACCCCGTCGAGCGCAAGAAGCTGCAGCTCGTCCGCGCGCGTCGTGACGCGGCTGTAGTCCAGCAGAGCGTTGATGAGCTCCTGCATGCGTCGCGCGCCGCCCGACGCGAACCCGATGTACTTGTCGGCGTTCGCGTCGAGCTTGCCCTCATAGGCCTCGCGCAGCAGCTCCGTATACGCGGCGACCATGCGCAGAGGTTCTTGCAGGTCGTGGGAGATCACGTACGCGAATTGCTCGAGCGCGTAGTTGCTCCTTCGGAGCTCGGCGGCCTGTAGCTCGAGGCGATCGGACTGCTCGGCGACCGTCCGTTCCTGGATCTCGAGCAACTGCTCGAGCGCAGCGACCTCGGCTCGGAGGGTGGTCACTTCAGGCGAATTGGGCGGCAACAGCGGCCTCGTCGAACGTCTTGGAAAGGTGAGGCAGGAGAGCGAGCTTCGCCGAGAGCGCGAGAGGCTTGAACGTCTCGGCCGTCTCTCGGCTGATCGCGACGCGCGCGAAAAGAATCACGGCGTACATCTGGCCGTCGGGCAATACGCCGCCAAAGCCGAGGACCGAGCGCACCCCGTAACGCTCGACGAAGTCCTGCGCGGGAATGTAGGGCGAGCCCGGTGCGTCCGGGATATGAAACACGTTGAACGTGCGTTCGTTCTGTTCGAGCATCGTCTCGCCCGCACCGTGCACGAGCGAAGCGACGTCCAGCCCGAGCTGCGACACGAGCTGCGCCACCATCGGCAGCCGGGATACGGCCTCGACACTCGGCAGAGGAATCGCCCGGTGACCTTGCGAGCGTTCCGACGAGGTCCACGCCGACTCCATGCCGACCGTGCCGAGGAGCACGAGGCAGGGCATCTGGACGGCCAAGGGGGAAGGCGAGGCCGCCTGGGCGAACGCCCGGAGGCCCGCGGGGAGCGCGCCGAACGGATGCGTCTTGTACACCCTAGCCAGCACGCAGCCGCGCTCCTGCTTCTCGGGGATGCCGAACTCGTCGAAGAGAAAGTGCGCGATGCGCTGGCTCGCTTCGGCCATTGAGCTCACGCCGTGTCCGAGCTTGCGGAGGCGCGCCGAGGCGTGCGCCATGTCGCCGAGTGTCATTCGCTCCAGGTTGTACATTTGGTGCGGATTGGCAGCCGACGGATTGATGGATGCGCCAGTCTAGCAGATACTTGCTGCTGCGACCCCCGCGCTCTTGTGCTTGTTGCGCTGCCGTCTCGCTTCCGCGTAGGTTGCTCGCGTTTTCCGGCGCCTGCCGAGGAGGCGTCCACGCTTTTCTTCGCCGCTGGACCTCCTCGGGCGATAGCACGCGGGCCTCCTCGGCATGATACGGGCGCGAGATGCTGCGCCCGGTGCAACGTCCTCACCTCCGACTGCGCGCCAGAAGCCAGCCACGCCTACGGTTGGTGCCCCAGGCTCTTGACGGTCTTCATCGCACCCCTATTCTCGACTTGGGGCTCTCCCGAGCCCTGCTCCTCGCAGCCACCCCGGCACGGCTGACATCGAGGGCGAAGAGGGCTTGGCCCTTCGGGTTCGGTCGCGCACCCTCCCTCAATTCGTTCGCTCCGCGCCGGGGCGGAGAGTTCGATCCTCGAGGAGAGCCATGGCGAACCGACATGCCCACAAGAAGCTTCGCGCGGAGGTCCGCGCCCGAATGGGGGCGACCGGGGAGAGCTACCAGCGGGCGCACACCCGCCTCGCGACGCGGGTTTCGGCGATTGCCCCGCGGACGGACCTCGTGCCGCTGTCGTACTACGGCGTCCCGGTCACCCTCGCCACAATCGAGATGCACGGTATGGCGGTCGCCGTTCTGATTCCGTCGTCGACGGTGTGGGACCACGGCTATCCCAAAGCGTCTCCCGTGCCGTTGATGCGCGCCGTGATGCGACTCCGGGGCGCGGCATGACGACGCGCGCGGCGCCGCTCCTGGAGGACGTTTCGGATACCGCGCGCTGGGTTGCCTTCCACCGCGCTTTGGAATCCGAGCGGCCCGATGCTTTGTTCGTGGATCCTTTCGCACGACGATTGGCTGGGGAACGCGGCAAGCGGATCGCCGAAGGGATGGCGACGGTTGCCGGAGCACATCCGGGACCGCACGGGCTCGCCTCGGCGCTTGCGGTGCGCACCAAAGCCTTCGACGAGATGATCCTCGACAGCGTTCAGACCCTTGGTGCCGATGCCGTGCTGAACCTCGCCGCGGGTCTCGATGCCCGCCCCTACCGCTTGCCGCTTCCACCGCCGCTGGTCTGGATTGAAGCGGATCGGGCATCGATCCTCGACGAAAAGACGGAGGTGCTCGCGAGCGTGAAACCCGCTTGCATCATCCATCGAGTTGCGGTCGATCTCGCCGACGACCAAGCCCGAGAAAGGCTCTTCGACCGCGTCGCCGCTTCCCACACGCGGGTCGTTGTGGTGACCGAAGGTCTCCTCGTGTACCTCGATGAGGCGCGGGTCGCCTTGCTGGCAAATGGGCTCCGTGCGCGACCGTCGATGCGCAGGTGGATTCTCGAAAGCGTGTCGCCCGAAGTCCTCAAGCGGAACATGCGAGCCTGGGGCGACGACCTGGCCCAGGCGAACGCCGAATGGAAGTTCGCGCGTCCCGATGGGTTCGACTTCTTCTGCCGGCATGGTTGGTCACCGACCCTGAGCCGCCCCTTCATGGTGGAAGCACGTCGCCTCGGTCGGGAAAGTGAGGTGCCCCATGCCTGGCTGCTGCGTACCCTCTCGTCC
>JALYHX010000004.1 GCA_030776305.1 Myxococcota bacterium | reverse complement strand
GCCCGCGGGACACGGTCGAATCGAACGGCGCGTCGACGACTCGGCACAGTCGAAGCCACGAGCGCCAAGAAAGTCGCGTGGTAGAGGGCGCGCAGCCGCGGTCGCGCTTCAGGGGCGCGGCCAAGCGCGGCCCGCAAGAAGTGCACGTTGAGGGGGACGTGAAACGACTCATCGCGGGTCAGAATCGTGAGCATTTGGCGCACCGCCGGGTGCGTGGCGTTGGGCAGCGCAAGTCGATATGTCGCGGATCCGATGGTCTCGAACATCAGGTTCACGAGAACGATGGATTCCATTCGGCGTGCGCGTGCGTAGAGCCGATAAAAAGCGTGCGTCGTTTTCCCCATGGGCCGCACGCCACCACCCAGCCAAGCAAGAAACTCAGTCAAGAGCTGGCGATGCCAACCCTCTTCGTCGCCATAGAGTCTCAGGCATTCGGCCAAGTCCGGGTCCCACGACGCCACCCCGTCAGCGAGCTCATGGGCTTGTCGAAGGCCGGACTCCTCTGCACGGAAAGCCGCGTTGAAAAACGAGATCGCAGCTGCCTGCTCTTCATGGCTCGAAAACGCAATGGGTTGCGAGAGGTCCAACTTCTCGGCGTCCATGCGCGAGCGTCGCCTCCGAAGCACTTCGAGCCACCAGGATGTAGGCCGAGTCCGCATGGTGCGAGAGATTGCGCGACTGGAGGCGACGGAGCAAGCGAGGTGTGGGGTCGGAGCAGAGTTAAAGCCTGGCTTTTCGCACTACCGGGTAGGCGTCAAGCGCATCATCACGACCCCGTGGGCGGCGACTTCCGCGGAAAAAGCGTCGCGGAACGACCCGAGGTCTTGTTCGCGCCAAAGATCGCGCACCGACACGGGTCGCGTCGGCCACCCAAGCTCTGTCCACCCGAACCTGATGCGCACCGCCGCGTCCCCGCGATTGAGAAGGACCACGGCCATCGCGCCGCCGGTGAGGGGCTTGGCCCACACCTCCTCCGCGCCGTCATCGCGGATCTTGCGGCCCTGAATGCCGAGCGGATCCTGGTCGACGGCGATGACTTCCCGGTTGGTCAGTGTCTCCCTCGTGAAGTCGGACATATGGCGAACGTCGTTTCCAGCGAGAAGCGGCGCAGCGAGGAGGGCCCATAAGCTAAAGTGCGCGCGGTCTTCGGAATCTGTGAGGCCGTTGCCCACCTGCAGCATGTCGGGGTCATTCCAGTGGCCCGGTCCCGCCGCTTCTTCGAGGCCAACCTGCAGGTCCAGGATATTCATCACCCCCGTGACCCACTCGATCCGGCACGCTTTTTTGTCCCAGCAGAGTCCGATGTCGCCGGTTGTGCGCCACAGATTCCCAACCGGAGCCGCCCACAACCATGGCTGGCTCTTCCCCCACTCGCAAATGCTGAAGACGATCGGCCGGCCAGTCTTGAGAAGCGCGTCTCGCATAGCGCCGTACGCGTCCTCCGCTTTGAGTCCGTCCGTGCTGCACCAATCGTACTTCAGATAGTCAACACCCCAGGCTGCATACTGGCGCGCATCGTTTTGTTCGAATCCATGGCTGCCAGCGCGCTTGGCGCACGTTTGGATCCCGGCGTCCGAATAAAGACCGAATTTCATCCCTTTGCCGTGGACGTAGTTCGACAGGACTTTCATCCCGCTGGGAAAACGGCTCGGATCGGGCTGAATCAAGCCTTGCGTATCGCGCCCGCCTTGCCAGCAATCATCGATGTTCAGATAGACATATCCAGCATCGCGAAGCCCGCTCGTGACGAGGGCGTCGGCCATTTGTTTGATCAGGCCTTCGCTGACGTCGCACTGAAATCTGTTCCAGCTGTTCCAACCCATCGGAGGTGTTCGGGCGACCCCATTGTCCAGCGCGGCGGCGGACGTCGGCACGAACACCGGAGCAACCAGCATCGGAATGAGAACGGCAGACCATCTCATGGAGGTGACCCTCTTACTCTGGTCCGGCGCGATTTCCTATGGTCTGCGGAGTCCAATGTAGAGGTTGCAGGCAAAGTGGATGGATGCCCGCGGCCGAGACCGGTAAGTGGCTCGTTGACCGGCATTCGCCGGGAGCGAAGTGTTCTGTCCTGGTTGGCCGCCCGCTGGCTCTCTACCGTCGCTGCCACTTTCTCAACGCTCCCTGCCACCGCACTCTCCATTTCGGTTGCGCGGTGTTGGTCTCGCCCAGCGCAACCACGAGGGCCCTCAAATCCAGGGATTCGGGTTGCGTTGCCAGTGCGCGTCCGGCGGCTTGTCGAGCTTCGTCTGGGCGCCGCGCTGCTGCCAGTGCGCGCGCCAAGACCGACAAAGCCTGGGTTGTATCGCCCTCGAGCATCAACGCTCGCTCGGCGTGTGTGACGGCCCCGGAGGCATCTTCGAGCGCTACCAATACGCTCGCCATTTCAAGGTGCACTGCGGTAGCCCCTGGTGCCAATTCGAGTGCGATATCGAGCGCGCCACGTGCGGAAGCCCACCGCCCACGCCGGCCTTCCGCGATCGCGGAGGCCAGCCACCCCAACCACGCCCCATGACGTGTCGCCAGCCGGCGCGCTCGCGTTGCCACATCCGCAAGGTCGCCGGGGGCGGCTGCGCGCGCGGCGCGCAGGACGCTGCGAAGCTCGAGCTCCGCATTCGGATTGTCTATCGCCAGGATCAGCATCTCGGCTTCGGCCGCAGCAGCGGATGAGGTAGCAAGCCGGGCGAGCTCCGCGAGGCGGACCCGCGCCCCTGAAGCATCTCCGAGCGCGATCAACGCTCTCGCCAGAGCGAGCGACGCCAAGGGGTCCCCCGGCGCCGCATCCAGCAGCCGACTGGAAAGACCTGCCACTCGCGACGCACGGGCAATTCCGTCCGTCTCTGTCGCCAGAGCCAACTGCACGGCGCCTCGAAGTACGTCCGGGTGTGCGCGATCCGCGGAAAGGGCGGCGTCGACCAGCGACTGGGCAGCGATCGTATCGCCCATGCGCAGCGCGAGGGCGGCCAGGCTACCAAACGCAGCTGGGTGGACGGAGTCGCACGCCAGCGCATGCCGCCAAGCGGCACTCGCCCCGTTCATGTCGCCGCGGACTGCGAGCACCATCCCTTGTTCGGCACACAGCAATGGATCGCCGGCGCACGCCGCGAAGCCCGATTGCAGTGCGGCGAGCGCGGCATCCAAGTGTCCCCGCGCCCGAAGCGCTTGCGAAAGCAGTGCGTACAGCCGCGAACGTTGAGGGTCGCGGGCGATCGCCGCGTTGAGTCGCCGCTCCGCCTCGCGCTCCTGCCCGAGACGGAGTTGCAGCGCGGCCAAGGCCTCCACGAGCTCCACGTGGTGCGGCGCATCGTCGACGGCGCGAGCCAATGCCCGGGCTGCGGCTGAAGCGAGCTTGCGGTCGAGCGCGGATCCCATGGCCGTCTCGAAGCCCAGCGCAGCAATCCGCTCGACGGGATAACGCGCGCTCGGCGCATCGCCGATGGCTCGCCCAAGATGCAGCATCGCGGCCAAACGATCATGCGGTCCGCCTCGCCTCGGATCGTGAAGGGCGCACCGTTCAGCACGAAGAACGCTCTCGAGCGGCTCCCACGCAAGCTCCCGCAAACCCTGCAGTGCTCCAATCTCCCCGTCAAGCAACGACCAGAGCTGCTCGAGCGCTCCGACGAGCGATGCCCCGGCAGCTGCCTCGTCGAGTCGCGCCTCTACCCGGGCGAGCGTTCGGCCATCGCGGGCATCGAAGGCAAGCAGTTGAATCGTCCCGTCGCCATCGCCGGGCGGCTCGAATGCCCCTGTCAGTACGACCCCAATGCCAGTGCGTGCCTCGCCGGCGATGTCGCGCCACGCCGAGGGCTGGACGAATGCCTCGACAGGAGACGGCAACGCATCGACGGGATCATCGTTTCGACGACCGTGGAGCTGAGCGATCGCGATACCGCCGCCCTCTACGTGAGCGCACGAGTGAACCAGCGCTGCGAGGCCGAGACCAAGCCCGCGTCCGCCGATGGGGACTCCGAAGGGGATGACGACTGCATGTGGGTTGGGCATGGGCGAAAGCGAGGCTACTGCACCTTCTTGCCCTCGCGCGGCTCGCGGCGTGCCCGGCGGCCCTCCGCCCCCTTGCCGTCAAGCTTTCCTCGCGCTGGCATCAGGTGGAAGCGTCCACCGGTGACGGCGCTCTCCGCCGCTTTCACCCGATCGCGCGTCATCTCGATGAACTTTGCCTGACAGCGAATTGTGGGCGCCCCCGCCTTGGGT
>JALYHX010000003.1 GCA_030776305.1 Myxococcota bacterium | reverse complement strand
TCATCGAGCTGCGCGCACGGCGGCTGGCGATTCCTTCGGGGGTGCACGGCACTGGGTGTGTGCTCGCCTCTCTCGTCGCCGGACGCATCGCCCGGCGGGCGCACGCGCGTCTCGATCGAGACGAGCTGATCGGCGCGATCCTTTGGGCAAAGCGCACGCACCACGGCGCGCTCACAAGAGCAGTTCGCGTCGGCGACGGGATGAAGGTGATGGTGCTCTGAGACGCGGTGCCGGGAGGTACTAGTCGAAGTCGTGTCCCGATGGCGGTGTCAGTCCGGTGAAGTCTCCGATCACCTTCGCGTCATAGGGGGCATTGAGTCCATCGATCGCCTTTGCAGTGCCGTATCCGGCTGCGTTCAGGTTCCCGTAGCTTGCGGCGACGTTGCCTTCGCTGTCGACTGCGAAGACCCGATGATTGAACTGGTCGCTGATCAACGTGTCGCCATTCGCAAGTCGCACGGCGCGGGTGGGCAGGGGGCTCGGGTTGCTGCCGAAAATCTTGTTCGTGGCGTACTGCCATACGATCTTGTCCGCTCCGTCGAGTTCGACGATTCGATTGTTGTTCGAATCCGTGATCAAGGTGTCCCCGTTCTCGAGGCGGCTTGAAAACGCGACGCCGCTCAACATCCCTCCCGCCGTGAACGTCGCGACAACATTCTTGTGCCGATCGACTTCGATCGCGCGGTTGTTGTTCTCGTCTGAGATGAGGATGTGCCCGTTCTCGAGCAACTCTGCACTGTTGGGATTGTTGAGTTGATCGGGACCGGTGCCAGTAACTCCCGTCATTCCGTACTGCCACACGATCCGTCGCGTCGCGACGGAGACCTCGATGATCCTCGCGTTGCCCTGATCGGTGATGAGGACATGGGCGTTCGGTAGATACGTTGCCTGAACCGGGGCGTTGAGCTGGTCGTCCGCCGCGCCCGTGACCCCGAACTGTCCGTATTGCCAGACGATCCGACCGTCCTCATCGACGAGGATGACACGGTTGTCGGCACATCCGTTGGGGCAGGCGGGCTCGCTGCCCGGAGGCGCGCCGGTGCCTGCCATCAGCGTATGTGACCCGACGCGCTGGGCGTCATTCACTCCCACGATCGATCGAGCGGACACGTCAGCCGGCCCGAGTCCGAATTGCCAAACGATCTTGCCCCGACGGTTGATTTCGATGACGCGATTGTTGAACTGGTCAGAGATGAGAATATTTCCCGCACGATTGAAGAGACGGTCCGAGCCGGAGCTGAGCGCGCCCGAGCTCGAAACCCCTTCCTCGGATGTAGGGGTGCTCCCCCCGCATCCAACCATGATCAGGGCTGCAGGCAAAAGACCGACGACGGATGCGACGAACGAGCCGCGCAATGCTTTCATGGGTGTCACCTTCCAGAGGTTCAGGCTGATCTGCGCCTACGGAAGGTGAGGATTTCGCCGCACCCCCCTGTACAGTCCTCTACACGTGAGGCTTCGTGCTCGATATCCCGTGGATAGGAAAACCTGTGTTGCCGCATCGGCATCCCCTAGGACCGGCTGCCGGCGATGCGGTCTCTGCGAGATTACTGGGATCGTGCGTCCGAACTCGCGTCCGCGCGTGCATCCGGTCCCGCGTCGGCGCACCCTGCGGTGATCCACGCTGCGATGATTCCCACCCCGAGGCTATCCACCTTGTGCGTATCGATCTTGGGCATCTGACCCGTCGACGCCGCGTCGTTCGACGAGTCCCGGTGGGTCATTCGATAGAAGACGTCGCTTTGCGTCGTGCTGCATTGCGCGAGGCGCATTGCTGACGGCAATATCGGGAAGCGGGCGGCCATGTTCCATGCCGAGGTCCATGTGTCGGTTGCCTGGACACTGGTCAACGTGGCCACGTCCAGCCGGGAGTGGAAGCCGGTGTTCGTCCCGGGCGCCATGATGTTCACATTGTGACAAGTCGTTCCGCAATTGGCATGCAGATATCCAAGCGCTGCGGCCTCCATGGCATTTCCTGGTACGACAATCGGGGTGGTGGGAGGAGCCGAAATCAAGTGCTGCGCGGTCAGCGCATCCATCGTTGCTCCGGTCGCAGCAGGGGAGGAAAGCGATACGGCTTCGAAACCGAGCACATAATCGTGCCGTCCCTGGTGGCATTCAACGCACGCCTTTTGCGAAGGCACTTCGTACTGATTCCCATCGGCGTTGAGCTCGCCGTCGGTCAGCTCCCGCGTGGTCGCCTCGTCTGCAGACCACCGGTAGGTCGTGGCAAACCACGACGAGTCCGCCGTCTTCCACAATAGTCGTGTCTCGATTCGCTTGCCGGCGACGGAGAATTCTTTCCATACCTTCGTGCCGATGGGGAACTTCCATTCATCCATGTTCGACGTGTCGATCCGTTGTCCAGAAGGCAGGTAAATCCACCTCGCCTTCGCGGCGCCGTCGCTCCACAGGGCAAACGCGGGAGCGTAGGGGCGTACGTCGGGCGAAAGGGTCCTCGAATTCCAATCCGAATACAGGCCCGTACAGCGCAACTCGGTCGCCTCACCCGAGTCGCCCATCGTGCAGTCGCCTGCGTCGGGCGTAGCATCCATTGCACTGTCGGAGGTTGGCCCGGTGTCGGCGTCTGCGAGAGGACCAGGGGCGTCTGCCAAGGGGGCAGTCTGGTCCGGCGATGTGTCGGACGGTGCGCCGCCGTCCGGCGTCGTAGGTGTGGTATCGGGCGAAGAGGCATCCACCGGAAGCAGGGACGTCTCCCCCGACGATGCGTCAATCGGCTGCGAGTTGTTCTGTGGAGCGTCTGCCGAACAACCCACGAGAGCTATCGCCAGCGCGACGCCGCGGCTCGACTTTCGGTTCCAGCAGACCACCGCGTACAATGATACCATCATGCGGTTGAAGGCGCTGGCGAGGGTGAGGGCGCTTGCCGTCGTCACCTTGGTGGGCGCCGCCGCACGAGCGGCACCTCCGGCAGCAGCCGATGGCAAATCCGTCTCGGACGCGATCCGACCGGCCGCCGAGCGGACGATCAGCGCCGGACCGGAACAGAAG
>JALYHX010000002.1 GCA_030776305.1 Myxococcota bacterium | reverse complement strand
CGCCACGCACACAAGAAGAACGCCCGCCATCGTCACACGTCGCGCATACGCACTCGTGAAGACGCGCGCCGCGTTCGGAACGATCAAGGGGAAGTCACTGCTTTGGATAATAGTAGACGAACGCGTTGCAATGCTCGTTCGCATCGACCTGCGGACCGAATCTGTAGCAACAGTCTTGCTGAACGGACTGCATGGGCACTGGATGCGCTTGCTCGAAGGAGTTCAGTGTGGTGCAACCGCCACTCACGGTCGGAGGTTGCCACTTGTAATCACACGTGTACCAGATGCCTCCGTTCGCAGGGACAGTCCGCTCCAGCGCAGGCGAGTGAAGCATCGGCGGCTCGTCCCAGGTCTTGGACTGGTAGAAACGCGCCGATGCGTCGGGTTGGACCGTCGATGTCCCGTCCCATGCATAAATATCGAACTCCGTGCCGCGTGAATGAAAGTGACCATTGGCTCCGATGATCGTCACGGGGTTCGGGCTGTTGAAGTTGAACGAGGCGGCGAACGAGGGTGTGGGGTTGCCCTGGCAGATGTTGATGTTCTGGTTGGTCGCAAACAAGGTTCCGATCTGGGCTTTGACCTGGGCGGAGGGAATCGTCCATAGGTTGATCGCTACCTGGCCGACCCCGTCCGGCGTCCCTTGGGTCGTGGCGTTCACGTAATGGGTTTGAAGCATCAGCGTCTCGCTCGGATCGAGCTGGTTTGCGACGCCATCCGGATAAGACCAATCATCCGCGCCCGCTCCCTGATAGTTCGCGATGAGAGGCCAGTCGGCCCAATTCGAGCTCACGAAGCATGGGCCCTTGCCGTTCGTCCCCGACTGGACGGCCCCGTTAGCGGGGTCCAAGCCGCCCGGGACGATGGTTCGCACGCGGAATAGGTTCATGTGATGCGAGCCGGGCTTCTGCACGATCTCGACGCGGTGTACGTTGACCGGCTGCGCGGGGTCGAATCCCGCGGCGGACGCGAGATCGCTGACCTTGAAGAAGTAGCAGCTCTGCAGCTCCGTACCGGCCGGCACGGGGAAGGCGTCCGTCCGCAGGTGCAGTCCCTGGCCCGCCGGGGGCGCGACGAGGTGCGCAGGATCGCTCGGCGTCGGCGGGGTCGCCGGTCCGCTGCACCCACTCGCCAAAAGCATCGCGAGAGGCAAGAGACGCAAGCTTGGGAAGAGACCGGGCATCAGGATCGCGGGGCGGACCATTTCGAGCGGAACGACCTGCAATCGTAGGACCGGTCGTGCGGAGATGGAACTACAGGATATTACAGGGAACCGAACCTTCACGTGTGCCAATCTGGGACGATCCAGTGATCCCACGATCGGGGAGACATCGCGCTCGGAGGCTGTGCGCGGGTGCGACCGATGGTTACTCCTTCGCCTTTTTGACCGCATGTCCCCCGAACTGATTGCGGAGGGCGGCCAGGATCTTCGCACCAAACGATTCATCTTGCCGCGAACGAAATCTCGTCAGCAAAGAGAGCGTGATCACGGGCGCAGGCACGTTCTGGTCGATCGAGGCTTGCACCGTCCAGCGCCCCTCACCGGAGTCCTCCACCCATCCCTTGATGGCCCCCAGTTCGCCATCGTCTTTGAGGGCCGCAGTGAGCAGCTCGAGGAGCCAGGACCGCACGACAGAGCCATGTCCCCATATGCCGGCGATTCGATGGAGATCGAGCCGGAAAGGAGCCGTCTTCATGATCTCGAACCCCTCGGCATACGCCTGCATCAGGCCGTACTCGATGCCGTTGTGCACCATCTTGACGTAGTGGCCGGCGCCCGGCGGGCCGACGTGCGCGTAGCCATCCTCAGGCGCGAGCGTCCTGAAGATCGGCTCGCATTGTTTGACGGCCTCGGGGGTGCCGCCGACCATCAGACAGTAGCCATTCTGCAGTCCCCAAACCCCACCGCTCGTGCCGGCGTCGCAGAAATCAATGCCCTTGCGCGCCAACGTCTCGGCCCGCGAACGCGAATCTTTCCAGTTCGAGTTCCCCCCATCGATGATGATGTCGCCGCTGGACAAGCGCTGGGCGAGGTCTTCGATGACCTTGTCGGTCACGTTCGCAGGGACCATCACCCACGCGACCCTGGGCGGCTGCAGCTTTTCGATTGCGTCGGCAACGCTCCGCGCGGCGATTGCCTTCTTGGTCGCGAGCTCGCGCGGTACGTCAGGATTTGCGTCGAAGGCGACGACTTCGTGCCCGCCCCCGATCAGGCGCAGGGTCATGTTGTAGCCCATCTTTCCCAAACCGATCATCGCGAGGCGCATGGCAGACGCAATGAGTAACGCGAAACGATGCGCGCGGGAACGGTCTCGTTTGCGAATGCGCGCCGCGAGCCCCGAAGTTGTCAGGGTCCACACACCCGCTATAAGTGGTCGAGAGGCCTGACAGGTAGACGATGACGGGATCCGGACGCAGGGGAAGGGTGATCGGCGAACCGGAGATCCGCGAGTTGTGCGCTGCGGAGATCGCGCGATGGAGCGTCCGGGGCAAACGGGTGCTCCTCGTCGTCCCCGATCATACGCGAACTGCGCCGATCGACGTCATGTTCAGGATCTTGCACGACCTCTTGCGGCCGGACGTCGCGGCTTTGGACGTCCTCATCGCGCTCGGGACGCACCCGCCACTCAGCGATGAAGCGATCAACGCCAGACTGGGCATCACGTCCTCCGATCGGAAAGAGAACTACTCGAGGACGAAGTTTTTCAACCACCATTGGAACGATCCGGCGCAGGTCGTTTCAATCGGAACAATCACCGAAGAAGAGGTGGACCGGATCTCGCACGGCCTGATGCGTGAGCGTGTGGACGTGACGATCAACAAGCTCGTGTTCGACTACGACATGCTCCTCATCGTCGGCCCGACATTTCCGCATGAAGTGGCAGGATTCTCGGGCGGAAATAAATACCTATTTCCCGGCATCTCCGGCCGAGAAATCATCGACATGTTCCACTGGCTCGGCGCGCTCATCACCAATCCCGTGATCATCGGGACCAAGTGGACGCCCGTACGCGCCATCGTCGACAAAGCCGCGTCGATGGTCCCCGTCGAGCGCAAGTGTATGAGTCTCGTCGTCGACGGAAGCGCACTGCTGGGATTGTACGTCGGAAATCCAGAGGAAGCGTGGAGCGCGGCGTCCGACCTGTCGAGTCAAATTCACATCGTTCATGAGGATCGGCCCTATCTCTCGGTGCTGAGCTGTGCCCCGAAGATGTATGACGAGCTGTGGGTCGGCGGTAAGTGTGCATACAAGCTGGAGCCGGTCGTAGCCGACGGGGGAGAGCTCATCGTCTACGCGCCCCATATTTCGCGAATCTCGATCACCCACGGCAAGATCATCCGGGAGATCGGCTACCACGTGCGTGATTACTTCCTGAAGCAAATGCATCGATTCAAGCACGTACCGGGCGGCGTGATGGCGCACTCCACGCACGTGAAGGGCGTCGGAGCCTATGACGACGGCGTCGAACGGCCGCGAATCACGGTGACCTTGGCAACGCAGATCGGCGAAGCGGAGTGCCGAGCGGTCAATTTGGGCTATCGCGACTTCAGGTCCATCGATGTCGACGAATGGAAGGACCGAAAGCACGAGGGCTATCTGCATGTCCCTAAAGCGGGCGAAATATTGTACCGATTGAAGGATGACCCCTTTCGTTCGTCCGATTCTAGCGCCCTCAATGCAAGCCAGGCGGTGTGACCGATGGCCGGCGCATTGAACACACGTCCCAGCGGAGCGCTCGACTTCCTGAGCTTGGGCGCGGTCGTGCATCGCCTCGATCCCGGCATCGTACCTTTTCGGAAAGCGACCCGATTCGACGTTCACGTCAGCGGGGGCGAGTTCAACGTGGCGGCCAATCTCGCCGACTGCTTTGGAATGAAGGCGGGAATCGCGACGGCCATGGTGCAATACCCCATTGGCGATCTCATCGCCGAGCGCGTCCGCGGGATGGGCGTCCAACCGTTTTACAAGTCATTCAAGCACGACGGCGTGAATGGACCAAACATGGCCACGGTTTACAGCGACCGAGGCTTCGGCGCGCGAGCGCCAGTCGTGTTCTACAACCGGGCCAACGAAGCAGCGGCACAGCTCAAGCCCGGTGACTTCGACTGGGACCGCATCGTCGCCGGTGGCGTTCGATGGTTCCATAGCGGTGGCATCTTCGCGTCGCTTTCCTCGACGACCGGCGAACTCATCCTGGAAGGCATGAAGGCGGCCAAAGCCGCCGGTGCGGTGGTCAGCTTCGATTTGAACTTCCGCGAAAAGCTGTGGAGCATTTGGGGCGGGCAAAAAAAGGCCGCCGAGGTGATTGGCCGCATCGTGGAGCACGTGGATGTCCTCGTCGGCAATGAAGAGGACTTGCAGAAAGGGCTGGGGATCCAGGGCCCGGAGGTCGCTGCCAAGTCGACGCTCGATCCGAAGACGTTCGTGGCCATGATTGAGAAGGTGGTGGCAAAACACCCCCAGGTGAAGCTCGTCGCAACGACGCTCCGCGAAGTTCACTCCACGAATCGGCACAGCTGGACTGCGGTCGCCTGGATGGACGGGAAAACGTACAACGCGCCAATCTGCGAGTTGGGCGTGTTCGACCGTGTCGGGGGGGGCGACGGGTTTGCGGCCGGCCTCTTTTTCGGGATACTGTCTGGCGAGTCCATCGAAGAAGCGGTAAGGCTGGGCTGGGCGCACGGCGCGTTGTTGACCACCTTTCCGGGCGACACCACGATGGCGACGGTCGATCAGGTGCGGGCATTTGCGCGGGGCGGGTCGGCGCGCATTCAGCGCTGACCAACCGGGCGGGGGCCATAATCATGTGCACTCTGTGGATCCACAAGATGGGAATGTGACATGAAGATCGAAAAGTACTCTGTGGGAATCGGCGATCGATTTGGCAAAGAAGGAGTCGCCCAGCTGCAGGCGCTGCAAACAGCGGAGCAGAACGGCGTCTCGATCGCTCCTGTATGGAACAAATCGTACCGCGAGCACTCGATCATCGGCACCAATCCAAAAGACGTGCGTATCGAAGCGGACGCTGCAGTCCGAGCCGCCGGATGGAAGCATCCGTATTTCGTGGACGCCGACCACATCGGCATGAAAACCGTGGATGCGTTTCTTCCCTTCAGCAACTTCTTCACGCTGGACGTGGCGGATTTCATAGGAAGGCCCGCGTCGGACGACGCCATCGCAGCGTTCGTGAAGGACATGGGCGCTTTCCGCGGCGTGCTGCGAATTCCTGGTCTGGACGCAACCTTCGACGTGACCGACGCGGTCCTTGAGAATATCGGGCGCAACTACCTTCATGCCGTGAGCGAGGCAGGCCGAACGTACCGCCACATCGCCGCGGCGAACGGGGCGGACAACTTCGTCGCCGAGGTGTCGGTCGACGAGGCGACGCAGGCGCAGTTGCCGTTCGAACTCTTCTTCATTCTCGGCGCCCTGGCTCGCGAGGGCATCCCTGTCCAGACGATCGCACCGAAATTTTCCGGAAAGTTCCTGAAGGGGATCGACTACATCGGTGACCTTCGGACCTTCGACCGTGAGTTCGATGCGGACCTGGCGGTCGTCGCACGCGCCATCGCGGTGTTCCAATTGCCCGCTTCTCTGAAAATCAGTGTCCATACCGGCAGCGACAAGTTCTCGCTGTATCCGATCATTCATCGAGCTTTGAAAAAGCACGACGCCGGGGTTCATCTCAAGACGGCGGGGACGACGTGGCTGGAGGAGGTCATCGGTATCGCCCTATCCGGTCCCGGTGGACTGGATATCGCGAAACGGATTTACGCGCAGGCGCTCTCGCGAATCGACGAGCTCTGCAAACCTTATGCGACGGTGGTGGAAATCGATCGAGCGAAACTGCCGTTACCCTCGGAAGTGGCGGGGTGGACGGCCAATCAATTCGTGAGGCGACTTCGCCACGATCAATCGTGCGCCGAGTTCAACGTGCACGTCCGACAGCTGGTTCACGTTGGCTTCAAGGTCGCGGCCGAGATGGGTGACGAGTTTCGCTCGGCTCTCGATGGAGCGCACGAGACCGCGGGCGCGTGCGTTACGGAGAATCTGTTCGTTCGCCATATCCGCCCGCTCTTCCTCGGGCACTAGACCCAATTCAGACGCGGAGGTATCCGGCCACGAAGAGCGCGAAGATGCCGTCGACGAGCTTGTCTTCGTCGTACTCTGCGCCTCGTTGCACGATCTGAAACAGGACCTCCTTGAGGGCTCCCATGGTCAGCCAGGAGAAGAGGCGCACGTCGCCCTGTCCAACGACGCCGAGCTGCTGACCGTCTTGAAGGCTTTGCTCGAGCAAGGTGGAAATCTCGTCGTAAAATGACAGCAGCTTTCGGTCGAACGACGGGTCGACGCCAAGGGCGTCGCTGAGGAGAATTTTCGTCGTCGCCCTGTCCTCGAGCAGCAGGCGAACGATCCTCCGGATGTTCTCGCGCACCTGGTCTGCGA
>JALYHX010000001.1 GCA_030776305.1 Myxococcota bacterium | reverse complement strand
CAGCGCCGCGAGGTTCACCTCGGCGCGCGTCGGACGGACTGCATCGTCGGGAGCGGCGCGACGCGGGCGGAGTACGCGGGGGACCAGAGGCTGTGACATTGCTTGAGAAACGGCCGCCAACGGGAAGCGATCCGCTTCACGAAGTAGCACCGAGGGAAGTCTAGGCCAAGCGAGGCGCGTGGCCGGCGCCGCGCCAGGTGCGCGGTTGTAGGCGAAGCATCTCAGGCCGTCGCGCAGGCGACTTCCTCGGGTGCGACGTGCTCCGCCCGCTCATGCGCAAACTGCATGCGGTAAAGGCGGGAGTAGATCCCACCGTGTGCAAGAAGCTCATCGTGCGTCCCGATCTCCACCACACGGCCCTTGTGGAAGCACACGATCCTGTCGGCAGCTCGAATGGTCGACAAGCGGTGCGCGATGACAATCGCAGTTCGCCCTCGAACGACCTCCTCGAGCGCCTTTTGCAAGCGCGCCTCGGTGTCCGAGTCGACGCTGGCGGTCGCCTCGTCCAGAATGAGCAGCGGCGCTTCTCGGTAGATCGCGCGCCCGAACGCGAGGAGCTGACGCTCGCCGGAGCTGAAGTTTTGACCGCGCTCGTCGACCCGCGCGTCGAGGCCTCCTTCTCTGCGGGCGAAAAGCTCATAAGCGCCGACGCGCCGCAGTGAAGCTTCGGCGCGCGCGCGGTCGGGCGTTGCGTCGGCCACTGCCACGTTGCTCAGAATCGTGCCAGAGAAGAGGAATACGTCCTGAGGCACGACGGAAAAATGTCTTCGCAGGTCGTGCGGCTCATAGCTTCGTACATCGGATCCGAGCACGCGAATGAGACCCCCCTGCGGCTCGTACAAACGCAGCAGCAGGCTTGCGACCGTCGTCTTGCCCGCCCCCGTCGCGCCGACGAGCGCGATGCGCTCGCCGCGGCGCGCGCTGAACGTCACGTCTCGAAGAACGGGAACGCCGGGCTTGTACTCGAAGTCGACATGCTCGAGGGCGATCCCTTCGTCTGCGTCTCCTGCCGGCCCGCACGCATCGACCGAGAGCGCTGGCGACGAGATGTCTTTCTCGTCGAGCAGCTCGAAGATGCGCTCTGCCCCCGCCATGGCGCTCTGAAGGAGAGTATATCTCTGCGACAGTAGGCTCACCGGCTCGAAGAACTGACGGATGTATTGGGTGAATGTGACGAGGAGTGCGAACGTGATCGCGTGAGGACCGACGCCGCGAATGCCAGAGAACCACAGGATGCTCGCGATGCAGAGCGTACTCACCATTTCGATCGCCGCGTCGAGCACCGCCTCGTAGTAAATGGCGCGCTTGTTCGCGTCGCGATAGTCGACGTTGATGGCGTCGAACTCCTCGGACATCGAATTCTCACGGACGAACGCCTGGACGACGGCGATCCCACTCACCTGTTCGTTGAGGAACGCGTTCAGCCGTGCCGTGCGCGTGCGAACCTCGCGGTACGCGGCGCGTGACCGCTTGCGGACGAAGTTCACGATGAGTCCGACCACGGGGAGCGCAAGAAAAGATACGATTGACAATCGCCAATCGAGCGCGAGCATCATCACGACCACGCCTACGAGTGAGATCAGGTCGCCCATCGCATTGAGCGCGCCCGACGCGAAGAGCTCGTTCACCGCGTCGATATCGTTCGTCGCGCGCGTGACCAGACGCCCCACCGGGGTGCGATCGTAGTAGCGCAGGCGAAGCCGCTGGAAAAATCGAAAGACCGCGCTGCGCAGATCGGCCATGGCGCGCGCACCGGCGATCTGCATCGTGTACATCTGGATGAACGTCAGCGTCTGGAGCAAGACGAGGAGCGCGGCGATCGCGAGTCCGTCTCGGAAGAGGTGCCCTGCGGCGCGCGCCCCTGCCTGACGCACCATGTCGCCCACGAGCAGCGGGCGAACGAGGTTGATCACGGCCATGATGACGAGAGTCGCGAGCGACGCAGCGATGAAGGTCGCGTGTGGCCGGACGAATGGCCAGAGGCGATAGAGAAGGCGTGCGTCGTAGGCCTTGCCGATCGCTCCCTCCTCGTGAAACGTGCGCAGCGCTTGCTCGGCGCGAGTCACTGGCTTGCGGGCACCGCGGACTCTCATGATGCGGCCGCGTCCCCAGACGAAAGCTTCGGATCTTTGCCTGGGACGTCGATCTCCTCGAGCTCGCGAGCCATTTTTTGCTCCTCGGCAAAGGCCGCGTAGATGCCACCGGCGCCGACGAGATCCACGTGGCTCCCTTGCTCGACGATCCGCCCCTCGTCGAGGACCACGATGCGATCGCACCGCGAGGCTGCCGCGATGCGATGCGTGACGAGAACGATTGTGCGGCGCGCCGCTTGCCGCTCGATGGCTTCCAGAATGGCCGCTTCGGTCTTCGTGTCGACCGCCGAAAGTGGGTCATCGAAGATCAGGATCTTCGGCTCCCAGACGAGCGCACGCGCCAGAGCGATCCGCTGCTTTTGCCCCCCCGAGAGCTGCACGCCGCGCTCGCCGACCACCGTGTCGAATCCCTCCGGCAAGGAAAGTATCTCATCGAGGACCTCAGCCTCACGCGCGGCCTCGCGTATCCGCACCAGCGCTTCCGGCGACTCCGCATCGTCGAGCGCAAAGCCGATGTTTCTCGCGACGGTGGTCGAGAAGAGAAATGCGTCTTGCTGCGCGTACCCAATTGCCGACCTGACCGATGCGAGCGGCAGCTCGCACACGTCAACGCCGTCCATGCGTACGGTTCCCGCAGGCGTCGGGAGCAAGCGGGCGAGCAGCATTGCCAGCGTCGTCTTACCCGCTCCGGTGCGTCCGACAATCGCCAGCGACTCCCCCGGCACGACCTTGAAGCTCACGTCGACCAGAACTTTGCGCCCGCCATACATGAAGCCCAAGCGTTCTACGCCGAGCGATCCGCCAACGTGTCGCGGCGCGCGACGAGAACCATCGACGACTTCAGGCTGTGCATCGAACACGTCACGCAGCCGCGCAAAACCCGCGCGTCCGCGCTGGACGATGCTGAGCGAGAAGCCGACGGCGATCATCGGCCATGTCATACGCGCGAACGCGCTCCAAAAAGCAAAGAATGCCCCCTGCGAGAGGCCTCCATGCTCGTGCCCGCGGAGTAGCAATGTCGACCCGTACCAGAAGAAGACCAGGTAACCAGCGGCAGCGACCGCGCCGATCGTCGGGGCGAGCGAGCCGCGGAGTCGCGCAAGCGCGAGACTGGCGTTCAAGTAGTCGCGATTGGCCCTCTCGAACCGTTCGCGTTCGCGCTCCTCGAGCGCAAAGCTGCGCACGACGCGCACTCCGGCGAGATTCGCTTGCAGCACGTCGCTCAACCTTCCGAGCGACGCTTGGTTCTCTTTCATCCGGACGAAAAGACCCCGCGAGACCCATCGCGAAAAAAGCGTCACGACGGGTAGATTCATCAGGCACGCGAGCGCGAGCTTCGGGCTGAGCGCCAGCATGATCTGAAGCGCGCTCGCGAACGCGAAGCAGACGTTGACTAGGTTGAGCACGCCGAAGCCGAACAGCAGCCGCACTTGCTGCAGATCACTCGTCGACCTGCTCATGATTTCGCCCGCGGGCATCTTGCGATAAAATGCCGCGCCGAGCTGGTGGAGCTTTCGCAGCAACTCGAAGCGCAACTCGTACTCGGCGTCGCGCCCGGCGTTGAACACGAACCACCGACTTGCGATCCGAGCAACGAACGCCCCAATCGCGAGGACGAGCATCGTCGCCGCAGGCATCCAAGCGTCCAGCGGCCGAGCGCCGAACACGAGATCGATGGCGCTCTTCGACTGCCAGTCGATGAGGTTCATCGCGAGCTGAAATGCCGCCAACGTCAGCGTCCCCGCGACGTACTGCGGCATGTGATGTCGAAGCTGGCGACGAAGCGTCGTCGGGTAACGCTTCGTGGCTTCCGGGGCAGATGTCACCGTGGCGCTATTCCTCGCGGGTTGACCTTGCCCGGCCCAGCCGAGAGGTGTCCCATCCATCGTTGATCGATGCCGCGCAGGGTGCCTGCGTTGTCACGATCGAACCGGCACATGCTTGCGGTGCGACGTCGAGAGGACCGGCCGGTTGCGTCCCGTTTCGGCGCAGCGCGCCAGATCCTTCACGTGCACGCGCACGGCGAGAAGCCCGAGAAGCACGCGCGCGCCCCCTTTGCTGTCCAGCTCTTGCACGATCCCGACCTTGCCCGAAAACGGCCCCTCGAGGAAGCGCACATGCGCTCCCTTCTCGATGACGGGCTTCCCACGCGGCAGCAGGCGCTCCATGCCGATCGGCGGCGATCGCGTGCGCCCTGTGCGGGCGCGCGGTGCGGCGCTGGTGATAGGCCGGGCACCCTGCGGACGGGGAGGATCCTCGTTCTCGGGAATGTCCCCATCCGCCTCAATCTCGCCGTTGCGTGGGCGCCGATCCAAATGCTGACCACGTTTCAGTCGAGCTCGCGTGGCACTGTCCTCCCCGTCGCGTGTGGCCGCATGTTTGGTGGGGCGAGCTGCGCGCAATCGGTCATCCCGATGTCCATGTTTCGTGCTGCCCGGAGGTCCGTCCAACGCTCGCCGGCTATCCGGAAGCTCTGCCAAAATGGCAAAGATCGATCCGAGCGCCACGGCCGCGTCCTCGAGTTGTTCATCGAGCAGCGCCGCGTGTGCGAAAGCAACATCGCGCGGGATGCTCCATCCGAGCCACAAGGCGCGCTGCTCGCGCTCCCCCCGAGCGAGGATACCCTGCAGTTCCGTTAAGGTCAGCGAAGCTGGCAGTCTCGCGTCGTCGCCCATCAGGCCCACCGCAAACTGCTCTGGCAACGCGTCGAGCGCGGATGAGAGCTCCAGCGCCCGTGCCGGATCGGCGAAAGAAGCCCGGGCCGTGCGCATCTCGGCGACCGGCAACTCGACAGCGATCTCGACGTGTGCGCCGTCAATCGAAAGCATGATCTTGGCTCGTGATCGCTCGCCGGGAGCTGACAGGACCAGCGTCGACCAACCCCCCGCGCAAAACGAACTCTTGTTTGCGGCTACGGTCCCGCCGCCATCGAAATGCGAAACGGCGCCATCGACGTTAGCCCCACCACCGAAGGCCAACTTGCGCACGCGTTTTGCGACAGATGCGGCCCACTGTTGCATGCACTGCGGTACGTCCGTGCCTGGCTGGTGGGCAAAAACGCCTGCGAGCAACGGTTCGCGCCGGCTGGACTGCACCGACGGGGGCATGCGTGGGGGATCGGACACGGCGAAGAGGATGGCATGGCGCGCGACGGCGCGGGGCAAGGACGTAGGTCAAAGACGTCTGCGCGAGCGTTCTTATGTTTTCGCAGGTTGTCAATCTCAGGGCCGCCTTTGTCGCTCGTGCGTGCCGACGGGACCCTACACGTGCTACGCCCACAGACGTCGCACCATCCATTCGAGGAGCCCTTGCCCCGCATCACGAAGCCGCGTGACCCAACCATGAAGCCCGCCCGAGCGCGCCGC